>NZ_CEXFHW010000003.1:0-56427 GCF_982640115.1 Quisquiliibacterium sp.
CGGCCACGCGGGGGGTGCCGCCGGCGCCGTCGTGGACGGTGCCGCCGCGGATGATCAGGTCGTAGTCGGCCATGGTGTGCCTCGCTCGAATGGGGTGGGTGGGCCGTTGGGGGAGACGGCGGCGCGCAGGCGCCGCCCTGTGGCAGAGGAGTGAGCTCGAGGCCCTGGAAGCTGCCTTCCTTGCGCCAGGCGTCGAGCATGCGGATGAAGACCATGGGTCCGCGCCAGAACTGCGAGTTGCGCGCGGTGCGCTCGTTGGGCTTGCCCTCGTTGTTGTAGTAGCCCGGCGTGCACTCGTTCAGGAAGGGCTGGCGGCCACGCGCGAGCTGCACGATAGTGTCGGTCCAGTCGGCCTCGGCCTTGGCGCTGGCCTCCACCGTGCCGATGCCGCGCTCACGCACCGCGCTGAGCAGGTGCGCCATGTGCCGCGACTGCTCGTCGAGCATGTGCTGGAAATTGGCGCTCTGGCCCGACTGCTGCGTGCCCATCACGAACATGTTGGGGAAGCCGCGCGTGAACAGGCCGTGGAAGGTCTGGGCGCCGCCCTTCCACTTGTCGGTGAGGGTCTGGCCACCGCGGCCCTCGATGTCGAAGCCCAGACGGCGGGTGAAGTCGGTGCCGACCTCGAAGCCCGTGCCGAAGATGAGGCAATCGAGCGCGTACTCGCGGCCATCGACCACGACGCCACGCTCGGTGATGCGCTCGACGCCGTGGCCGTGGGTGTCGACCAGGTGCACGCCGGGAAGATTGAAGGTGTCGAGGTACTGGTCGTGGAAGCAGGGCCGCTTGCAGAACTGGTTGTACCAGGGCTTGAGGGCCTCGGCCGTGGCCTGGTCCTTGACCACCGCATCGACCCGGGCGCGTACGCGCTCCATCTTCTGGTAGTCGGCGAGCTGGATGAGCGCGGCTTCGTCGGCCACCGCCTCGCCGGCGCGCGCCTTGCGCCGGGCCGACAGCAGGATGTTGCCGATGAGGTCGGTCCAGCCGTCGTTGACGAGGTCGACCTCGAAGCGGCTGCCCGAGATCACGGCGGTGAAGTTGTCCATCCGCTCGCGCTGCCAGCCGGGCTTGAGCGACTTCGCCCATTCGGGATCGGTGGGCCGGTCGTTGCGCACGTCGACCGACGAGGGGGTGCGCTGGAAGACGTAGAGCTCGCGCGCGCCCGCGCCCAGGTGCGGCACGCACTGCACCGCGGTGGCGCCGGTGCCGATGATGCCCACCCGCTTGTCGGCCAGCCCGCTGAGACCGCCCTCGGGGCTGCCGCCGGTGTAGGCATAGTCCCAGCGGCTGGTGTGGAAGCAGTGCCCCTGGAAGCTGTCCACGCCCGGGATGCCGGGCAGCTTGGGCCGGTTCAGCGGCCCGCCGGCCAGCACCACGAAGCGCGCGCGCAGGGTGTCGTTGCGGTCGGTGGAGATGAGCCAGCGCGAGGCATCGTCGAGCCAGCGCATGTCGGTGATGGTGGTCTGGAAGATGGCCGAACGATAGAGGTCGAAGTGCCGGCCGATGCGCTGCGTGTGCTCGAGGATCTCGGGGCCGCGGGCGTACTTTGCCTTGGGCATGTAGCCGGTTTCCTCGAGCAGCGGCAGGTAGATGTAGCTCTCGGTGTCGCAGGCCGCGCCGGGATAGCGGTTCCAGTACCAGGTGCCGCCGAAGTCACCGGCCTTCTCGATGATGCAGATGTCCTCGTAGCCGGCCTTGCGCAGGCGCGCGGCGGCCAGCAGGGCACCGAAGCCGCCACCCACCACCAGCACATCCATGTCGCGCTCGATGGGCGCGCGGGTGTAGCCCGGGTCGACATGGGGATCGGCGAGAAAGTGAGCGAAGCGACCGGTGATCTCGACATACTGCTCATTGCCCTCGGGGCGGATGCGGCGGTCGCGCTCGAGGTCATAGCGTCGGCGCAGCGCGTCGGGGTCGAACTCGAGGTTGCTGAAGGCAGAGGGCGCGGCGGTGTCGGGCATGGCGGATTCCGGTGGGGCGCGGGGTGGGCCCGGGCGCGGCAGCGCGCGGGCGACGGGATTTCCCGAGTTTACGCGCCCCGGCGCGGTGCCGCGCCGGGTGAGCGCAGGGATTGCGGAACCCGGCCTGCGAGGTGGCTCAGCTGCTCGCGGAGAGGTCGATAGCGCCCTCCGCGCCCTGCTTGCGCAGCGCCGCGCGCTGCACCTTGCCGGTGGCGGTCTTGGGCAGCTGCGCAACCACTTTCACATAGCGCGGCCGGGCGAATCGGGGCAGGCGTACCGCGGCCTGATCGACGACCATGCGGGCATCGAGGGCGATGCCGTGGTGCGGCACCAGGGCGAGCATGAGCTCGTCCTCGCCGCCGGGAATGTCGGAGGGCACTGCATAGGCCGCCACCTCGGCCACCCCGGCGATCTCCTGGACCACCGATTCCACCTCGGTGGCCGAGATGTTCTCGCCGCGCCGGCGGATGCAGTCCTTGATGCGGTCGATGAAGGTGATCAGGCCATCGGCGTCCATCACGCCGGCATCGCCGGTGTGGAACCAGAGGTTGCGCCAGGCTTCGACGGTCTTCTGGGGTGCGTTGAAGTAGCCGCTCATGAAGCCGAAGGGCACCTTCGGGCGCACCAGGATCTCGCCCATGGTGCCGGCGGGCAGGGCGCGGTCGGTGTCGGGATCGGCGATGCAGACCTCGAAGAAGTCCTCCATGGTCCAGCCTGCCGCACCCGGTGCCGAGTGGCCGATGCGGCCCATGATGGGCATGTTCACCTCGGTCATGCCGAAGCCGGAAATGACATCGCGGATGCCGAAGCGCTGGCGGAACTGCTCCTCGTGCTGCGGCAGGTTGGGCGCGTTCATGAGCGCGCGCAGCCGGTGGTCGGTGTCGTGGGGGCTCGGCGGCTGGGCGAGCAGGAAGGCGGCCGTGGCGCCCAGGAAGTTGCTGACCGTGGCGCCATGTTCGCGGACATCGGCGAGCCAGGCGGTGGCGCTGAACCGGGTGCGGACATGGACCGGGATGCCGGCGAGCAGCGTGGCCGCGAGCTGGATCAGCAGGCCGTTGGCGTGGAACAGCGGCAGGCTGATGTAGTACTTGTCCTGCGGGCCGAGTTCGAGAGCGCGGATGTTGATGATGCCGTAGAGCGCGCAGTGCGCATGCGGCATGAGCACGCCCTTGGACGGACCCGAGGTGCCCGAGGTGTACATGATGCAGGCGGTGTCGGCGGCCGATGGTCCGGGCCCGGTCCAGGGCTCGGCCGCGCGGAGCCCGGCCCAGTCATGGGCGCGCCAGGCGAGCGGCAGGCGCTCGTCGCTGCGGCCCACCACCACCAGCTGGCGCAGGTGGGCGAGCTCGCCGGCGATGGCCGTCAGCGCGGGTACCAGCTCGGCATCGACCACCACGCAGCCCACCTCGGCATCGTTGAGCTGGTGCCGCAGGAAGGCGCCGCGCAGCTCGGTGTTGAGCATGACCGCCACCGCGCCGAGCTTGCCCAGCCCGAGCCAGGCGCGGATCTGATTGCAGCTGTTGAGCATGAACACCGCCACGCGGTGGCCGCGCTCGATGCCGAGCTGGTTGAAGAAGCCGGCGGCCCGGCATGTGTCGGCGTCGGCCTGGCCGAAGCTCATGGCGTCGCCGCCGCTGTCGCTCATCCAGGGTGCGTCGGGCCGGGTGGCGGCCATCTCGGCCAGCACTTCCGGCAGGATCCAGCGGGCGGGATCGGCGATGGCGCTGTACATGGCAGGCTCGATGGGTGGACTCAGACGGAACCGACCCGCTCGTAGAGCGTGACCACGCAGGCCCCGCCCAGGCCGAGGTTGTGCTGCAGGGCCAGCCGCGCGCCGGGCACCTGACGCGCGCCGGCGCTGCCGCGCAGCTGCTGGACCAGCTCGGTGCATTGCGCCAGCCCGGTGGCGCCCAGCGGATGACCCTTGCTGAGCAGGCCGCCCGAGGGGTTGGTGACGATGCGTCCGCCGTAGGTGTTGTCGCCGTCTTCGACGAAGCGCTGGGCGCCGCCCTCCGGACACAGGCCGAGCGCTTCGTAGGTGATCAGCTCGTTCTGCGCGAAGCAGTCGTGCAGCTCGACCACATCGAGGTCTTCGGGGCCGACCCCGGCGCTGCGATAGACCTGGTCGGCGGCGGCGCGCGCCATGCTGTAGCCCACCACCTCGCGCATGTCGCGCTGCTCGAAGGTGGCCGGGGAGTCGGTGGTCATGGCCTGGGCGCGGATGCGCACGCTTCGGTCCAGGCCGTGGCGCTCGGCGAAGGCCGGCGAGCAAAGAATGGCCGCGGCTGCGCCGCAGGTGGGCGGGCAGGCCATCAGCCGGGTCATGACACCGGGCCAGATCATGGGCGAGGCCATCACCTCCTCGGGGCTGACCACCTGGCGGAAGAGCGCCATGGGGTTGTTGGCGGCGTGCCGGCTGGCCTTGGCGCGGATGCGGGCGAAGGTCTCCAGCGAGGTGCCGTACTGCTGCATGTGGGCCAGTCCCGCCCCGCCGAAGTAGCGCAGCGCGAGCGGGATCTCGGCATGGCCGACGAGCTCGTCGGTGACCTCGTCGAAGTGCTCGAAGGGGCTGGGTCGATCCGGGAACTGGGTGCCGAGCGCGCCGGGCTTCATCTGCTCGAAGCCCAGTGCCAGCGCGCACTCGACCGCGCCGCTCTCGACCGCCTGGCGCGCGAGGAAGAGCGCGCTCGAGCCGGTGGAGCAGTTGTTGTTGACGTTGAGCACCGGGATGCCGGTCATGCCCACCTCGTACAGGGCGCGCTGGCCGCAGGTGGAGTCGCCATAGACATAGCCGACATAGGCCTGCTGGATCAGGGCGTAGTCGAGGCCGGCATCGGCCAGCGCGGCGCGCAGGGCCTGCGCGCCCATCTCGGGATAGGGCTGGTTGTTGCCCGGCTTGACGAACGGGATCATCCCGACGCCGGCGACATGCACGCTGCGGCTCATGGTGTGTCTCCTCTGGAGGGGTGCCTGTTCATGAGGCGAGGTCGAGTTCGCGGTAGCCGCCCGCGGCCACCGCGTCGGCCTTGGCGCGGAACTCGGGGCCGGTGCCGCTGTAGCGGGCGAGCACCCGTTCCGACTTGCCGTCGACATTGGCGTTGACGCCGGTCATCCAGGAGTTGACCTCGTTGGAGAGCAGGCCGATCGAGGCCTTGCGCACGACCTCCATCCAGGCATCGACGCTCTCGGGGCGGACCTCCACGCGCGACAGGCGGTTGTCGCGCATGTGACGCAGCAGCCCGGCCACCCAGTCGACGTTGTATTCGATGCTGCGCACGATGTTGCCCAGGGCGCACATCGGGCCCATCACCATCAGCAGGTTCGGGAAGCCGGCGTTCTGGATGCCGAAGAAGGTGCGCGCGCCGCCGCGCCAGAGATCCTGCAGCGAGACGCCATCGCGGCCGCGCAGATCGATGCGGTCATAGGCGCCGCGCAGCGCATCGAAGCCGGTGGCGTAGACGATGATGTCGAACTCGAACTCGCGGGCCGAGGTGCGGATGCCGGTGGCCGTGACGCGGTCGATCGGAGTCTCGGTGAGATCGACCAGCTCGACATTGGGCTGGTTGTAGACCTCGTAGTAGCGGGTCTCGAGGGGCAGGCGCCGGGTGCCGAAGCCGTGGTTCTTCGGGATGAGCTTCTCGGCGACCGCGGGGTTCTTCACCCGCTGGCGGATCTTGCGCGCGACGAAGTCGGACATGAGGGCGTTGGCCTCGCGATCGACCAGCACATCGCGGAAGTTGCCCATCCAGATGCCGAAGCCGCGCTCGGCGTAGCGCTTTTCCCAGAAGGCCTCGCGCTCCTCGGGCGGCACATCGACCGTGCGGCGCGGATCGGGCGTGTGGATGAAGCCCGCCGGGCTCTCGCGGCAGCGCTTCAGAATGTCGGGATAGCTGGCCTTGATCTCGCGCTGCTCGTCGTCGGTGATGGGGCCGTTGTGCAGCGGCGCACACCAGTTGGGGGTGCGCTGGAAGACCGTGAGATGGCCGGCTGTCTTGGCCACCTCCTGGATGGTCTGCACGCCGCTCGCGCCGGTGCCGATGACCGCCACCCGCTTGCCGGTGAAGTCCACCGGCTCCTTGGGCCAGTTGGCGGTGTGGCAGGACACCCCCTGGAAGGACTCGATGCCCGGGATGCGCGGCAGCGTGGGCACCGACAGCGCCCCGATCGCGGTGATGAGGAAGCGGGCGCAGGGCTGGCTGCCATCGTCGAGCTGCAGGCGCCACACCCGCCCGGGCTCGTCCCAGCGGGCCGATTCGACCCGACGGCCGAACCGGATGTGCGGGCGCAGCTGGAAACGCTCGGCCACATGCTGGGCGTAGCGCAGGGTTTCGGGCTGGGGGGCGAAGTGCTCGGACCAGCTCCAGTCCTGCAGCAGGTCGGGGGAGAACGAGAAGCCGTAGCTGTAGCTCTCGGAATCGAAGCGGGCGCCGGGATAGCGGTTCCAGTACCAGGTGCCGCCGACATCGCTGCCGGCCTCGATCACGCAGGCGCTCAGCCCGAGCTCACGCACCCGGTAGAGCTGGTACAGGCCGGCCAGGCCGGCGCCGATGATCAGGACGTCGAAGTCAGGGGTGGCGGGGGAGGCGGCGGCATCGGTCATGGCGGGCGGTTCCGGGAGGGTCACACGGCCCCATCGGTGAAGGGGGTGCAGTGGATGCTAACCCTCCCGCTTCGGCCGCGGCAACGCGCCGTTCCGGGATGCGCTCATGACGCGGCCTGCGCCTGACGCATCTGCCTGACCGCGGCCGCAGCCTCCTCGCGCAGGGCCGCCAGGTCCAGCCCCGGGATGGCGTCATCGACCACGGTCAGGCGCCCGGCCACCAGCAGCGCCCGCAGGGCCGGCCGCCCGCCCGCGGCCACGGTGGCGGTGGCCGGATCGTGCAGGCCGAAAAAGCGCGGCGCATCCAGCGACCACACCGCGATGTCGGCGGCCTGCCCCGGGGCGAGCGTACCCACCGCATCCAGGCCCAGCACCTGCGCGCCGCCGGCGGTGCCGATGCGGATGACCTCGTCGGTGCTGATGGCCGCTGCGCCGCCGACCGCCCGGTGCACCTGCCAGCAGGCATGGGCCTCGGCGAGCATGTCGGCGGCCTCGTTGGAGGCTGCGCCGTCGACGGCCAGCGAGACCGGTGCGCCGGCGGCGATCAGTGCCGGGATGGGCGCGATGCCCGAGCCCAGCCGGCAGTTGCTCTGCGGACAGTGCGCGATGCCCGTGCCGGTCTCGGCCACCCGCAGCACCTCGGCGGGCGAGAGATGAACCATGTGCGCGTACCAGACATCCGGCCCCAGCCACTCATGGCGCTCGACGAAGGCCAGCGGCGTGCAGTCGTGCACCTCGCGGCAGAAGCGCACATAGTCGATGCTCTCCGACAGATGGCTGTGCAGGCGGATGCCGAGGGCCCGCGCCGCCCGCGCGATCGGCACCAGTTCCTCGGGCGCCACCGACCAGGTGGGCGTGGTCGGAGCGCAAGCCACCCGGCGCATGGCATCCGGGGCAGGGTCGTGGAAGCGGGCCGTGTCGTGTGCCACCGCCCGCAGGAAGTCCTCCAGCGGCTCGGGCGCGGTCTGCGGCGGCGGATCGACATCGATGCTTCGGGTGCGGGTCTGTCCGCCACGGCACAGCACCAGGCGCTGGCCCAGGCGCGCTGCCTCGTCGAAGACCGCGGCCGAGGCATCGAAGGGCATGCCCGGCCAGTAGTGATACTGGTGATCGGCCACGGTGGTGCAACCCGAGAGCAGCAGCTCCACCAGCCCGACTCGCGCCGCGGTACGCAGGACCGCTTCATGGTCGAAGTGCCGTCGCCAGCGCACCGGCACCGCCGACAGCCAGGGCACCAGGGGCAGGTCGATGCCCTCGGGCACTCCCTTGAGCAGGCTCTGGAAGAGATGGTGGTGGGTGTTCACCCAGCCCGGCTGGACCACGCAGCCGCGCGCGTCGATCACCCGTTCGCCCGGCGCGGGTTGCAGCCGGCCGATCTCGGCAATGCGTGAGCCGTGCACCCGCAGGTCGCCGCCGAGCCGGGCGACATCATGGCGCATGGCGGAGCCGGGCAGGCCGGTGAGCAGGACGCTGGCGCCACGGATGAGCAGGCTGGTCGGGAGATCGGATCGGGTCATGGCGAGGGCAGGGTGGCGCAGAGGGTCCGATCATGGCAGCAAGCCGCATGCCAGGGTTGCCGCAGACCGCGGCTGGCAAGATACGCGTCATGACCCGCACACCGCTTCCGGACGCCGATGCCGTCCTTGCCTTCTGGTTCGAGGAACTCGCCCCCGCGCAGTGGTGGGCGGCCTCGGCGGACCTTGACCAGACCATCCGCGAACGCTTCGGCCGCCTGCTGGCCGCCGCTTCGGTCTGCGAGCTGGCGCACTGGCGGATCAGCCCGGAGGGTCGGCTGGCCGAGGTGCTGGTGCTCGACCAGTTCTCGCGACAGGTGCACCGCGGCCATGCCCGGGCCTTTGCGCAGGATCCGCTGGCCCTGGGCCTGGCCCAGACCGCGGTCAGCCTGGAGGCCGATCTGGCCCTGCCGCCGCCGCGCCGGCATTTCCTTTACATGCCCTACATGCACAGCGAGTCGGCGCTCATCCACCGTGAGGCGCTGCGGCTCTTCCAGGCGCCGGGTCTGGAACGAGCCCTCGAGGCCGAGCGCCGGCACTGGGCGGTGATCGAGCGGTTCGGGCGCTATCCGCACCGCAATGCGGCGCTCGGGCGTGAGTCGACGCCCGAGGAGCGGGTGTTCATCGCCACACCCGGCACCGGTTTCTAGCGTCCGTCGGCCTCAGCGAAGCAGCGCTTCCAGCCCGGGGTCGTCGGGTCGTTGCGCCCGGATGTCGCGCCACAGCGCGCAGGCCCGCTGCCGCGCACCGACCTCCTGCCACTGGGCGGCCTGCAGCACGCGGTGCGCGAGCGGCGCATCGGCGGCGGGCGCAAGCTGGGCCAGCCGCGCCACGGCATCGGCCGTCAGCACGCCAAAGCTGCCCACGCGCGTGCCGAGCAGCAGCGTGCCGCGGTAGGCCTGGACGCGCCACTCGTAGGTCTGACCCGGCGTCAGCGTGATGCTGGCCGGCAACTGCCAGCTGCGCGCGGGGGTGACCTGCACGCCGAGACTGCCGCTGCCGGGTGGCCCGATCGAGACCCAGTAGGTGTCGGCATTGGCGACCGGCGTCCAGCGCAGCGTGCGCTCGTCGGCGCCGATCAGGGTGTCGGTCGGCTCCAGGCCCGCCGAGATCGGGTCGGCCTCGGGCTCGCAGCTGGCGAGGCTGCGCATGCGGGTGGCGGCCATGGCGATGCGCGAGGTCTTGGAGACGGCCGGCAACTGGCCGCCCGGCAGCGGTGACGCGCTGATTGCCGCGCCACCCGGGCCGATGACCGAATCGGCGCCGGTCCGGTACTCGCCCGGTCCGGCGAGCTGGAACTCGCGGCCGCTGGCCAGGTGGGCCAGCACCGCGCGGGCCTGGGGGCCGAGGGTGAGCACCTGGCCCGGCGGAAGGCTGGCCAGGATGGCCAGCCGCGCGCCGCCGGCCAGGCTTGCCGGTCCGACCAGGTCGGTGACCAGCAACTGGGCCCGAGCGCCGCTGACGGCGAGCAGGCTTGTCAGGAGAATCAGCAGTCGCATCAACATCGTCACTCCCTGGGGGGCTGATAGCCGAACATCCGCATGGCGGCCCGCCCGCGCACCGCCATCGGGCCGAGATCTTCAAGGCCTTCCGGGTGCGCAAGTCGGGACCGCGCCGCCTCGGACACCAGCAGCGGATAGCCGGCCTCCTTGGTCAGCGACTCGATGCGCGACGCGGTGTTCACCGTGTCGCCCACCGCCGAGAATTCGAAGCGCGTGGCCGAGCCCACGAAACCGGTGACCGCCGGGCCGGCGTGCAGGCCGATGCCGATCTGCAGCACCGGTCCGCCAAGACGCGTCTGCTGCGCATTGAAGTCCTTGAGCGCGGCCAGCATGTCGCGGGCGGCCGCCCAGGCCCGATCGACATCGTCGTCACCGGTGGCCGGCGAGCCGAACACCGCCATGATCCCGTCGCCGATGAACTTGTCGAGCGTGCCGCCGTGCCGATGGATGACCGATACCATGAGGCCGAAGTAGCGGTTGAGCAGCTCGACCACCTGCTCGGGCGCCATGGTCTCGCTCAGCGTGGTGAAGCCGCGGATGTCCGAGAAGAGCACCGCGATCTCGCGGCGCCCGCCGCCGGCCTGCGGATCGAGACGGCCGGCGATGATCTCGCGCAGCACCCCGGGGCTGACCAGGCCCGAGAAGTGCTGCCGGAGCCGGTTGCGCTCCTGCGCTGCGGCCCAGGTCTCCTGGCCGGTGCGCACCGTGAAGCCGATCAGCGGCGCCAGGGCCCAGGCGACGGCCGGCACCGCCCAGGACTGGCGCAGCAGCAGCACGCTGGCCGCCAGCACCGCCAGCGAGAGGCCGATCATGATCACCGCGGCCATGCCGCCGGAGCGCCGCCCGCCGACACCGCCGAGCAGCGCCAGAACGATCCAGGCGATCGGCCAGGGCACCTCGCGCACCAGGGTGTCATCGAGCAGATTGCGCACCTGCTGGGCATGGATCAGCACGCCGTGCGAGGTGCCGGTGAAGCGGCCGTCCGCGCCCAGGGGTACCGGGGTCTGGAGCTGATCGTCGAAGGGCAGCAGGTTGCCCAGCAGCACCACCTTGCCGCCGAGCGCCGCCCGCAGCGCGTCCTGATTGCCGGACTGCACCCAGGCGATGAGCTGGCGCCAGGGGATCACCGGTACGGGATCGCCGTGGGCGTAGTGGATCAGCCCGTTGCGCGGCGCGGCGCCCGCCGCCCGGGCCACCTCGCCGCCGAGCGTGGGCAGTCGCTCGCCCTGGCTGCCCAGGGCCTCGTCGAAGCCGCGGACCATGCCGTCGGCATCGGGGTTGACCACCAGGTAGGCGCGGCCCAGGCCCCGGCTGATCGCCTCGAGCAGCGGCTGCATCGCCTCGGGCTGCCCGTCGGCGCGAACCCCGATGCCCAGCACCACCGGCGGGCCGGAGCGGGCCGCGACCAGCGCCTGTGCGAGGGTCTGGTCCAGCCCGGGGCTGAGCGCGTCGAAGGATCGCTCGGGCAGGGTGAAATCCAGCCCGGCCGCCCGCGGGCGGGCGACGAGCATCGCCTGCAGGAAGGCGGCGATCTGGCGGTGCATCAGCGCGATCGGCACCTGGAAGGCATCGAGGTCTTCGGGATGCAGGCCCACCACCACCACCTCGGAGCGGGCCGGCACCGGTGCATGCTGCGCCAGCCAGCCGAAGGCCCGATCCCGCCAGCGGGCCTCGAGCAGCCCCGGACCGGCCAGCGCCATCAGCAGGCCGCACAGCACGAGCGTGACCACGAGGCCGGAAAGGCGCTCGAGGCGCAACGGGCGGGCGGCGGGGCGCAGTCCGGGTTGTTGGGGGCTCATGGCGGCAGGGGCTCTCGCAAGCCGCACCTTACCGCGTCGGGGATCTCGCGCCATCCTGCACCTGGGTGAGGCACGCTGCCGGCCATCGGACGGCCTTTCGGGCATCGGGTATGCTCGCCGCGCGATTGCCCCTCGGCCCGGCCGCCGCCGGACCGGATCGCGCCCTCTGCCTCGAATCCCGTCTTTCGGAGAAAGCCGCCGTGAGCACCCCCACCAAGTACCTGCTGGATGAGTCCCGCATGCCGAAGTCCTGGTACAACATCCAGGCCGATCTGCCCAAGCCGTTGCCGCCGGTGCTGCATCCGGGCACCCATCAGCCGATCGGCCCGGCCGATCTCGCGCCGCTGTTCCCGATGGACCTCATCCTCCAGGAGGTGAGCACCGAGCGCGAGATCGAGATTCCCGAGCCGGTGCGCGAGATCTACCGGCTGTGGCGCCCGGCGCCGCTGTACCGCGCACACCGCCTCGAGAAGGCGCTGGGCACCCCGGCCAAGATCTTCTACAAGTACGAGGGCGTGAGCCCGGCTGGCAGCCACAAGCCCAACACCGCCGTGCCCCAGGCCTTCTTCAACGCGAATGCCGGGGTCAAGCGTCTCACCACCGAGACCGGGGCGGGCCAGTGGGGGACCTCGCTGTCCTTCGCGGGCTCGCTGTTCGGTCTGGAGGTGCTGGTCTTCCAGGTTCGGGTTTCGTATGACCAGAAGCCCTACCGGCGCGCCGTGATGGAGACCTACGGCGCACGCTGCCTGCCGTCGCCCTCCACCGAGACCGTCTATGGCCGGCAGGTGCTCGCCCAGCGCCCCGACCATCCGGGCAGCCTCGGCATTGCCATCTCCGAGGCGGTGGAACTCGCCGCCCAGCGCGACGACACCAAGTACGCGCTCGGCTCGGTGCTCAACCATGTGCTGATGCACCAGACCATCATCGGGCTGGAGGCCATGGAGCAGATGCAGATGGCCGACGTCTGGCCCGATGTGGTGGTGGGCTGCACCGGTGGCGGTTCCAACTTCGCCGGCATCGCCTTCCCGTTCATCGGGCACGGCCTGCGCGGTGGCGCGCGTCCGCGCATCGTCGCGGTCGAGCCGGCGGCCTGTCCCTCGCTCACTCGCGGCCGCTATGCCTATGACTTCGGCGACACCGGCCACATGACGCCGCTCACGAAGATGCACACCCTGGGCTCGAGCTTCACGCCACCGGCCTTCCACGCCGGTGGGCTGCGCTACCACGGCATGGCGCCGCTGGTGTCGCATCTGAAGGAACTCGGCCTGATCGAGGCCACCGCCCATACCCAGAAAGACTGCTTCGCGGCCGGGGTGCTGTTCGCGCGGGCCGAGGGCATCGTGCCCGCCCCCGAGGCGAATCACGCGGTGAAGGGCGCGATCGAGGAGGCGCTGCGCTGCAAGCGCGAGGGCCGCGCCGAGACCATCCTGTTCAACCTCTGCGGGCATGGCCACTTCGACATGAGCGCCTACCAGAAGTACTTCGCCGGTGAACTCACCGACGAGAGCTACGACGAGGCCGAACTCGCCATGGCGCTGGCTGGACTGCCCAGCGTGGCCGCCGCCGCCTGAGCCCTCAGCGCGGTCGGGAGCGCTGCTGGCGGATCATGAACATCCCCGCTCCGATCAGCAGCGCGATCCCCGCCCAGGCGAGCGGGTTGGGGATGTCGCCCCACACCAGATAGCCGAGCACCAGCGCCCACAGCAGGCCCACGTAGCGGAAGGGCGCCACCACCGAGAGCTCGGCGCGGCGCATCGCCGCGATCACCGCGTAGTAGCCGGTGGACAGGAAGACCGAGGCCACGCCGAGCAGGCCGACATCGCGCCAGCTCATCGCCACCCAGCCCTGCACGGCCAGCACGCCCCCGGCCATCAGCCAGACCACGGTGGCGGTGCACAGCGTGACCACGATGGAAGGTGCGTGCGCCGGGATGCGACGGGTGAGCAGATCGCGAAACGCGTAGATCAGGGTGGCGAGCAGGCACAGCCAGGCATGGCCATTGAAGTCGCCCGGCCGCGGCTGGACCACCAGCAGCACGCCCGCGAAGCCGGCGCCGATCGCCAGCCATCGGATGCGGTCGACCCGCTCACCGAGAAAGACCATGGCGAGCACCGCGATCATCAGCGGCGAAGACAGGTTGATCGCGGTGATGTTGGCCAGCGGCAGGTGGAAGAGCGCGGCGAGATAGAGGAAGGTGCCCAGGCCTTCGCAGCTCGCCCGCAGCAGCACCCAGCGGTCGAGCACCTGGCGAAGGCTGCCCAGCGCGCCCATGCGCCAGGCCACCAGCGCGATCAGGCTGATCGCCATCACGCCGCGCACCACCAGCATCTGCGCGGCCGGCAGCCGCTCGCCCAGCGCCTTGATCATCGCGTCGTTGCCGATGAAGGCGCTCATCCCGAGGATCATCCAGGCGATGCCCACCCGGTTGTGGCGGGCGCGCTCGATGGGGTCGCTCGGTGCGGCTTGCGTCATGGGGCGGCGTCGGTTCGGCAGGCGATCGGGGGGGTGAGTGGGCGGCGTGACGCCGCGCATGGCACGAGGGCTGCCGGGGTGGCGCAGTGTGGTTGGCCCCGCCGGAGCCGTCAATGTGCGTCGCGCACGGCCGTTTCGGGCCGCTGTGCGATCATCGGTCATGCGTTTCCGGAAACCGCGATGAGCCTCTCGCCAACCGGTCCTGCCGCGGGCAGACCCGCCGATCCCGATCCGGTGCTCGAGCCGCCTGCGCTGCAGGCTCACCTCGTGGCGGACGACAGCTTCGCGGCGCGTTTCCTGCGCTGTCTGGCCGCCATCGCCGCCAGCGATCGGGTGGTCAACCTTGCCGAGTACGAGGCGCTGGGCGCGGTGGTCGAGCGCCTGCAGCACTCGGCGCTCGCGGCGCGTCTGGTGCTGCACAGCCTGACCCAACCCCTCGAACCGGCTGCGGCGTTGCGCGAGCTGCATCGCACCTCGGCCACGGTCGATGAGGCGCTGCGGCTCGATGCGTTCGAGGCGGCCGCGCCCTTGCTCGCCCTGCAGGGTGAGCGCAGCCAGGATCTCGCCCGTTCGCTCGCCGATGCGCTCGGCCTGCGCCTCGAGGAGGGCCGTTTTGCCGCCTTCGAGGCCGGGCCGCAGTCACCCTTCTGGCGCGACATCGCCGGGCGCTCGGCGCGCCGCTTGCGCGGCCGCGACCTGTTGCCGCTGGCCAGCGAATGCCTGCGACTGAGCGGCGACCCGGAACTCGCTCGGGCGCGAGCGGCCTACCTCGATGGCGCCCTCGACCGTGACCGACTGCAGTCGGCCGTGGCTGCCGCCAGCCAGACGCTGGATGCGCGCTTGCAGGCCTTCGAGACCAGCCTCGGGGTGGCCGCGGAGGCCGGCGCCATCGCGCGCCAGTATCTGGCCATGTCCGAACGGCTGACCGCCCAGGTGCGTCAGAAGCTGGCGATGCTGCTGGCACGCATCGACCACGAGAAGCAGGCCTTCGACGAGGACTTCGACGAGATGATCCACGACGCGGGCAACGCCTTCGAGCTGGCGGTGGCCAGCCGGCTGCGCACCGATGACTGGAAGGACCGTCGCGCCTGGCAGGACATCGGGCGCTCGGCCTTCGGCCGCGAGCTGGAGCGCCGAGTGGATCGGATCGCCCGCCGCCACGAGCGGCAGCTGCAGCTGCTCAAGGAGGAACTGCGTCTTTTCCAGGAGGATCTGCGGCTGGTCAATGCCTCGGTGCTCGAGCGCCAGCACCACAGCCGGCTGGCGCGGCTGGCGCCCGGGCTGCGGCCGGCCACCCAGCTGGTCAACGCCGTCGAGGGGATGGCCAACTTCACGCTCGCGGCTGGCGGGGCATCGGCGCTTGGCGCCGGTGCAGCCGCCTACCTGCTCGGCGGCGCGGTGGTGCTGCCGCTGGTGGCGCCGATCGCACCCTATGTGGGTGGGGCGGTGCTGCTGGCGGGGCTGTTCAAGTGGATGAGCGACCATGACGGGCGCCGCGATGGCGAGATCGTTCACCAGCGCGAGGCCTTCGAGAAGGCGCTGCGCGAGCGCCTTGGCCAGGCCCGCGCCGGCTACTTCGCGCAGCTGGACCAGGCCCGCGGCGAGTTCATCGCCACCGCCCGGGCCTTGATCGCCCCGCTCGGCCTCGAGGCGCAGGCGGCCCGTGACCTTGCCGAGGTCCGCCACGAGGTGGCCCGCCGCATCGTGGCGGACACGCGTCGCTCGCTGGGCGAACTGAACCAGGGCATCGCCCGCCTGCAGCCCCCTACAAGCCCACCCGATAGACCGCCGAGTTCACCGTGAAGATCATGGCGCCGCCGGTGACGAACACCGCGCCCGGTGCGGTCTCCAGGCGCAGCGTGCGCAGCCCGGTGGCGCTGTTCCAGCTGTACACCCAGCCGGTTTCCCCGTAGATGACCTTGCCCTCGCCGCTGGCGTAGAGCACGCCGCTGCTCAGGGGGGACAGCACCGTGGTGCCGGCGGCGCTGGCCGCTTTCACGGCCGGGCTGGTGGGCGCCGATTCGCGCCAGGCGAGCACGCCGCCACGCAGCAAGAAGCTGGCCGATGCGCCGCTCGCCAGGGTGGTGGAGGCGCCGCCGGAGAGCGGCTGGGTGATCAGCGACACCGTGCCATCGACGCTGCCGCCCACCGGCGAGCGTTGCCAGGCGATGCGCATCCCATCGGTCTGGGGATAGATGTTGCGCACCCCATCGCTGGTGAGCCGCGTGGAGACGCCGGTGTCCGATTGCCAGCGGACGATGTCGAAGGTGGACGAGGTGCCGCTGCCACCGGTCTGGCCCCAGTAGACGAAGTGCACCACACCGCCGACCACGGCCAGGTCGTAGTCGGTGTTGCCCACATAGTTGATGCCGGCGGGCTGGCTGATCCGGGTGAACCTGCCCGTGGCGGCTTCGTGCAGCGTGTAGCTGCCGGTGTTGGGGCCGTTCCAGTTGGTCCAGACCACGAACCCGCCCCGGGCCACGGGGTTTTCCTGGTAGGCCGACCCGGCGGTATGGGGGCTTGCCGTGGAGAGGTTGCTGCGCGTGCCGCTGACATCCCAGCTGTAGATGCAGTTGAAGGTGGGGGTGCAGTCGCTGTCCTTGGCCTGCGCGTAGACCCGTCCCGCGCTGATCTGCCAGTCGGTGGCGTACTGGATGCCGGCGGCGTTGCGCAGCACGACCTCCGTGCCGCTGACCAGATCGCGCAGATAGGCGCCGCCACCGGGGGTGGCGACCAGCACCTGGGTGCCTTCGGCTGCCAGCAGGCTCGCGCCCGGGGGCAGCGTGAACACCGGCGTGTGGCTGAGCGCGGGGCTGGAGGTGATCACCACCTTGCGGGTGACGACGCTGGACAGGCCGTCCTTGTCGGTGGCGGTGACCGTCAGCGTGTAGTCGCGAGCGGCGATGCCGGTGATGTCATAGACGGCGTCGAAGCTGCCGAGCGTGGTGCCCAGCACCTGGACATCGCCGAGCCTGGCCACCGTGGTCACGGTGCCGCCCTTGTCGGTGACGGCGCTGCCGTTGATGCGCAGCGTGCCATTGACGAGGGCGCCATCGGTGGGGCCGTCAAGCGTGAGCACCGGCGCGTTGGAGACCGGCACCGGCACGGTGAGCGTTCGACGGCTGCCGTTGTTGTCGGTGGCCACGATCACCAGGGTGTGGCTGCCCGAGCCCACGACGCCGGCGGTGACGGTGAACCGGTAGACATCGTTGCTGCCGCTGCAGAAACGGGAGCAGGCGTTGGGAGCGGTCAGGACGGTGGCGGGTCCGCCATCGAGGCTGCCGCTGACCGAGGTGATGCCATAGCCGGACGCGGCCCGTGCGTCGATGTTGATGGTGCCGGTGGTGCCCGAGGGTGTGGCGGTGAGCAGCGTGACCGAGGAGTTGCCCACCGTGACGGTGCGCCGCACCTCCTGGTAGCTGTTGGCCCCCACCTGGATGCGGGCGATGATCGAGTGGGACCCGTTGGTGTAGGACGCGGTATTCCAGGTGATGGGCGCGCCCGTGGTGCTTGAGCCGGTGCCCAGCAGCATCAGGTCGACATACCAGGTGACGCTGCCCGCCACCGTTCCGGACAGCGACAGCGGCACGGAGCCCGACAGCGGTTCGGCGCTGCCGAGCACGATGGCCGGATCAGTGACCTGCACCACCGTGAAGGTGAAGGTATCGACCGCCGATTGCCCGGCGCTGTTGGTGACCGTGAGCACCACGGTGTAGGTTCCGCCGATGTCGGGCGTGATGACCGGGGTGGCGCTGGTGGGGTTGGTCAGGGTGGCGCTGCTGCCGGCCGGCCTGCTGGTCAGTGTCCACTGGTAGCCGAGGCCGGCGGCGGGTGCGCTCCCGCTGCCATCGAGCGTGACCGTGGTGTTGGTGTTGACGGTGGTGAAGCGGGCGATGCTGGCTGCGGGCGCTTCGGTGGCGGGCACCTCCGGGGCGGGCGCTGCGTTGCCGCCGCCCGACGACCCTCCGCCACAGCCGCCCAGCGCGGCCAGGATCGGCAGCAGGAGCGCGATGCCGCAGGCAATGAGGAACCGGAGCGGATCGATGCGGCGCGACATGCTTTCCTCGGGTGCTCGACGCCCGTTGCGGGCGGTCATGGCATGGCATGGTATCGCCGGACGATAAGCGATCCCGAGGGCGATTGTCCGCGTCCGAAGGCTCACCCGATGAGCCTGCTCCCTCAGAACTCCATGTCGAGTTCATCCACCTCGTCGGGTTCGGCCAGCGCACCTTCGCGCCACTCGGCCATCTCCGGCAGGGCCATGATGGTGTCGCGATACCCTGCGCTGGCCTCGCTCAGCGCCACCTGGTAGGTCATGAAGCGGCTGGCCACCGGCGCGAACATCGCATCGGCCAGCGTACGGCGCTCGCCGAAGAGGAAGGGCCCGCCGTAGCGCTCCAGGCAGTCCTGCCAGATCTCCTCGATGCGGTCGATGTCCTGCCGGGCCTTGGCCCAGACCTTGAAGCTCGACAGCCGCGCCTTGATGTTCATGGGCAGCGAGGCCCGCATGGCCGAGAAGCCCGAGTGCATCTCGCCGCAGATCGACCGGCAGTGTGCACGCTGCACCGGATCGGAGGGCAGCAGGCCCGCCTGCGGTGCAATCTCGTGCAGGTACTCGCCGATGGCCAGGGTGTCCCAGACCCGGATGCCGCGGTGCGTGAGGCAGGGCACCAGTATGGAGGGGGCCAGCAGCAGCAGTTCGGCGCGGGCGCCGGGCGCATCGAGCGCGACCTTGTCCAGCTCGAAGCGCAGGCCGCTGAACCGGCACATCAGCCAGCCCCGCAGCGACCAGGAGGAGTAGTTCTGGCTGCTGATTGACAGGCGGGCAGGCGGTTCCGTCTTCACCGCGCGCGCTCGGCTGCGGGCGGGTGGGGGGGTGTCAGGCACGGTTCGGCTCCCGGAGAGACTGATCCGCTGCGCGACGCAAGTTCCGCGCCACGGGGTGATGGACGGAGCGCCGGGCACGGGTACGCTTCCTGCTTGCACGCTGACCATGATCTACGCCGCCTACGACGCCTTCGCCCGCCAGGGCGACCTTCTGCGGCAGTGGGCTGCCCTTGGCGCCGAGCTCGTCGGCAGCGCGCCGCTCCTGCCCGGCGCGCCCGCGTGGCGGCAGCTCTCGGCCAACCTGGAGGTGATGTCGCTGCTGGGCCTGACCCACACCCGGCCGGATTTCCCGCTGGCGCCGGTGACCGATGCCCGCGGCGAGCCCCGGCCCATCCTCGTCGACACGGTCGACGAGACCCCGTTCTGCCGTCTGCTGCGCTTTCGCAAGGCCGGTGCCCGCGACGAGCCCCGGGTGCTGCTGGTGGCGCCGATGTCGGGGCACTTCTCGACCCTGCTGTCGGGCACCTTGCGCACCCTGCTGCAGGACCACGAGGTCTGTCTTACCGACTGGATCAACGCCCGCGACATTGCGCCGGCCTGCGGCCGGTTCGGCTTCGACGAGTATGTGCTGCACCTGATCCGTTTCCTGCAGACCCTGGGGCCGCCCACCCATCTGGTGGGGGTCTGCCAGCCGACCGTGGCCTGCCTGGCCGCCACCGCGCTGATGGCGACCGATCAGGATGATTGCCAGCCGGCCAGCCTGGTGCTGATGGCCGGTCCGATCGATACCCGCCAGAGCCCGACCCGGGTCAAT
The DNA here is from genome assembly GCF_982640115.1 of Quisquiliibacterium sp. NCBI lineage: Bacteria > Pseudomonadati > Pseudomonadota > Betaproteobacteria > Burkholderiales > Burkholderiaceae > Quisquiliibacterium > Quisquiliibacterium sp. Next base: position 19,490 of record NZ_CEXFHW010000003.1, read on the forward strand.
CAGATGGCCCAGGAGAACCCCATCGCGTGGTTCGAGCGCAACCTGATCAGCACGGTGCCTGCGCCCTGCGCGGGGGCCGGCCGGCGGGTGTATCCCGGTTTCGTGCAGCTCACCGCGTTCATGAGCATGAATCAGGAGCGGCACCGGCAGTCCTTCCTGGCGCTGCGCGATGCGCGGGTCGCCGGCGATCATGCCCGCGCCGATGCGATCCGCGACTTCTACCGCGAGTACTTCGCGGTGATGGACCTGCCCGCCGAGTTCTACCTGGAGACCGTGCGCGCAGTCTTCCAGGAACATGACCTGCCGCTGGGCCGCATGCAGGTCCGCGGCCGGCCGGTCGATTGCTCGGCCATCCGCCGCCCCTTCCTGCTCACCATCGAAGGCGAGCGCGACGACATCTGCGGCATCGGCCAGACCCTGGCGGCGCAGGATCTCTGCAGCCGCATGCCGGTGTACCGCAAGACCCACCTTCTGCAGCCCGGCGTCGGGCATTACGGCGTGTTCAGCGGCCGGCGCTGGGAACGGCGCATCTATCCGGCGGTGCGCGAATTCATCCAGTGGGCGCAGTAGCCGCCTGGCCTGGCCCGGACATCGCCGAGCGCGCTCGCCGGCGGTGATACCCTCGTCGCACACCGACTTCGCACCTGCCATGACCCCCGATTCCTCTTCCCGTGGCGGCCTGCTCTGGCGCTGGCTGGACCGTGTCGTGTTCTCGCTCGGTCGCGAGATGCGCTGGTCCTATCTTCCGCCGCTGATGGTCTATGTGGCCGCCGGCGTGTCGGGCCTCACCGGCATCGTCGGCACCTTCTTCGTCAAGGACTACCTCGGGCTGTCGGCCGCCTTCCTGGCCTCGCTCGGCTTCTGGGCGGGCATTCCCTGGGCGCTGAAGATGCCGCTGGGCCACCTGGTGGACTTGATCTGGCGCTGGAAGGCCTGGCTGGTGTGGCTGGGCGCCGCCATCATCGCGGCCAGCCTGCTGATCATGGTCGGGCTGATCTCGCACACCGCGGCCATGACCGCGATCGCCTCGCGCGAGACCTGGTATGTGATCTCGGCGCTGCTCGCGCCGCTGGGCTATGTGCTGCAGGACTGCGTTGCCGACGCGATGACCGTCGAGGCGGTGCCCGCCACCGACGACGAGGGCCGGCCGATCGACGCCCAGACCCGCAAGGCCATGCACACCACCATGCAGATGCTCGGCCGGGTGGCGATCATCGGCGGCACGGTGCTGGTCGGGCTGATCAATGTCTGGGTCTTTCAGGGGTCGTCGGGCCTGCCCGAGGCGCAGAAGGTGGCGCTCTACGCCAATGTCTACCTGATGGCGCTGGTCATCCCGGTGCTCTCGGTGCTGGGCGTGATGCTCGCCGCCTGGATCCGCTGGCGGGCGGCCGCACGCCTGGCCCGCGCCGGCCGCAGCCGAACGGAGATCGCCGCGCTGCTGCATGAAGCGCCCGAGAAGACCGAGCCCAACCGCTGGATCATCGGCGGCAGCCTGGTGTTCGTGGCGATCACGCTGAGCGTGGGCCTGGGCGGCGTGTCCTTCGCCCAGGAGATCGTGTTCGGCGGATCGATGGTCGTCATCCTCTTCCTGATGACTCGGCTCACGCGGGAGCTCGATGCGCAGGCCCGGCGGGTGCTGATCGGCACGGCGCTGGTGGTGTTCATCTTCCGGGCCATGCCCGGCCCGGGGCCTGGCGCGAGCTGGTGGATGATCGACGAACTCGGCTTCGACCAGTCCTTCCTTGCCCGGCTCTCGCTGCTGGGCAGCGTGCTCTCGCTGGCGGGGCTTTTCCTGTTCCGGCGCTTCATCGCCGAACACAGCATCGGGAAGATCGTGGTGGTGCTGACGCTGTTCGGTGCGCTGCTCTCGCTGCCCACCCTGGGCATGTACCACGGCCTGCATGAATGGACGGCGGCGCGTACCGGTGGCGTGGTCGATGCCCGCTTCATTGCCCTGGTGGACACCGCGCTGGAGTCGCCGCTGGGCCAGATCTCGATGATCCCGATGCTGGCCTGGATCGCCAACTCGGCGCCGGCGCACCTGAAGGCCACCTTCTTCGCGGTGATGGCCTCGTTCACCAACCTGGCGCTGTCGGCGTCGCAGCTGGGCACCAAGTACCTGAACCAGGCCTACACCGTGACCCGGCAGGTGAAGGGCCCCGGCGGCGCGATCCAGACCCCGGCCGACTACAGCGAGCTCGGATCGCTGCTGCTCACCGTGCTGCTGATCGGGCTGGTGCTGCCGCTGGCCTCGGTGCTGGTGGTGCGGCTGGCCCGCTGGCGCACCGCCTGACGCCAGCGCTGGCGCAGGCTGGCCAGCGCCACATCGTAGGCATCGGCCACGTCCTCGTGGGCCGATGCCGTGATGGCCATGTCGCGCAGCAGGCCGTCGTGCAGACCGTAGACCCAGCCGTGCACCGCCACCGACTGGCCGCGCTGCCAGGCGTCCCTCACGATGGTGGTGCGACAGACGTTGCGCGCCTGTTCGAGCACATTGAGCTCCACCAGCGCGTCCACCCGCAGTTCATGGGGCAGGCCCGAGAGGAAGGCCTCGTGGGTGTCGCGCACATCCTGGACATGGCGCAGCCAGTTGTCGACCAGACCTGCCCGCTGGTTGTCCAGCGCGGCCCGCACCCCGCCGCACTTGCTGTGGCCGACCACGATGATGTGCTGCACGCCCAGCACATCAACCGCGTACTGGATGACCGAGAGCGCGTTCAGGTCGGAGTGGACCAGCAGGTTGGCCACATTGCGGTGGACGAAGAGCTCGCCGGGCAGAAGGTCCACCAGCTCGTTGGCCGGCACCCGGCTGTCGGCGCAGCCCAGCCACATGTAGCGGGGTGACTGCTGCGACAGCAGACCGGTGAAGAAGCCCGGCGATCGAGCCTCGGTGTTGGCGGCCCACTGGCGATTGCGGTCGAAGAGTTCTGAGAGTTCCCGGCTCATGCCGGCATTGTAGGCCTGCCCCCGCGCGCTGCCGGACCGGTCAGCCGGACGCCCCAGGCAGGGTCTGGCCCTGCACCAGCGAGGAAGGCACACCGAAGAGGCCCGCGCCGAGATGGTGCAGGGTGTGGAGCTCGGCGTTGTCGGATCGCAGTGACCAGCGACCCTGGCTGAACACGCGGCTGTCGGCCAGCGCCGACACCGCCTCGACGAAGAAGGTGTCGTAGGCATCCTCGGCGTGCGGCTCGCGCAGCAGGCGGCACTCCAGCCAGCCCGCGCAGCCCTCGACCAGCGGCAGCCCCAGCAGCGGCCCGGCGAAGCTGGCGATGCCGTACTGCGTGAACTTGTCGCGCGCCGGCAGGCTGTCGCGGCCGCTGACGCTGCCCACGGTCCAGGTGAGATCGGCCTGCGCACGGGTGGCGATGTTCAGCGCCAGGGTGCCCGACGCGAGGATGAGCTCGCGGGTGAGGGTGCGCTTGTCGATCACCACCGCGATGCGCGGTGGCGTGAACTCCACCGGCATCGACCAGGCGGCGGCCATGAGGTTGCGGACGCCCCCGGCAGCGCAGCTCACCAGCACCGTGGGGCCATGGTTGACGAGACGGCTGGCGTGGGCGAGGTCGACGGGCGCGCGCATGATGGTGCCGATGATAGGGGGCGACGGCTCGCCCGCCGGCCGATTCCTTGCGAGAATCGGTCCCCCCGATCCGTATCGACCCACCCGGAGTTCCGATGGCAACCAACCTCCTGCGTCCGCTGCTCGCCCTGCTGCTGGTTCTTTTCTGCAATCTCGCGCTCGCCCAGGCGCCGCGCCCGGTGCGCATCCTGGTGGGCTTTCCGCCGGGCGGCGGCACCGACGCCATCGCACGCGCCGTCGCCGATCGGCTCAAGGACGAGCTCGGCGTGCCGGTGGTGGTCGAGAACCGCCCCGGCGCCGGTGGCCAGATCGCGGCGCAGATGCTCAAGTCCTCGCCGCCCGATGGCACCACCTTCTTCATCTCGCATGACCACACCATCTCGATCCTGCCCCTGGTGCTGAAGAACCCCGGCTTCGACCCGGCCCAGGATTTCGTGCCGGTGGCCGGGTTTGCCACCTTCGTGAACGGTCTCGCGGTGTCGGGCGGTACGCCGGCGCGCAGCTATGCCGAGTTCCTCGCCTGGGTGAAGGGCCGTGGCGGCAAGGCCACCATCGGCATTCCGGCGCCGGCCTCGGTGCCGGAATTCCTGGTCAAGGTGATTGGTGAGCGCAACAAGCTCGACATTGTCGCCGCGGCCTACCGGGGGGGCGCGCCCATGATGGCCGACATGCTCGGCAACCAGATCCCGGCCGGGGTGGGCTCGGTGCCTGACTTCATCGAGTACCACCGGGCGGGCAAGCTGCGCATGGTGGCGGTCATCGGCACCGCGCGCCAGGCGACGCTGCCCGATGTGCCCACCTTCGCCGAGCTCGGCCTCAGCGGCTTCGAGGATCTGCCTTTCTATGGCTTCTTCGCGCCGGCGGGCACCTCGCCCCAGGTGATCGAGCAGTTCTCGGCTGCGCTCTCGCGCGCCATCGCGCAGCCTGAGCTTCGCGAACGGCTCACCAACTGGGGTCTGACCGTGGGCTTCATGAACCAGGCCCAGCTCACTGCGCGCGAGCGGGCCTACAGCCAGTCCTGGGCCCGGATCATTCGCGCCAGCGGCTTCCAGCCTCAGTGAAGGCTGCTGCCCGCCGGCGCCTCAGGCCGGCAGGGCGGCAAAGCGTCGTGTGTGCAGGGCCGCGTGGCCCATGGCTGCCTCGACGCTGAACAGCCGCTTGTAGAAGCGGCCAGCCAGGCAGGCCTCGGTCATGCCCATGCCGCCGTGCAGCTGCACGGTCTGATTGGCAATGAACATCGCCGCGCGTCCCACCCGGGCCTTGCAGGCCGCGGCCAGGCGCGCGCGCCCGGTGGCCTCGCCGGTCAGCGCAGCGGCCGCTCGCGCCACCACGGCACGGGCCATGGTCATCTCGGCCTGCATCTCGGCCACCCGGTGACGCAGCGCCTGGAACTCGGCCAGCGGCTGGCCGAACTGGCGGCGTGTGAGGAGGTAGTCGCGGGTGAGCGCCAGCGCCGCAGCCATGGCGCCCAGCGCATCGGCGCTGGCCGCCACGAGGACGTGATCGCGGGCTGCAGCGACAGCCGCGGTGGTGGCCTCATCGGGGCCTGCCAGGCAGTTCGCGGCATCGAGCAGCAGGCCGTCGAGATCGATCTCGGCGAGGTCGCTGCCGTCGATGGCACGGCCGCGTTGCAGCCGCAGGCCCGGCAGATCGCAGGGCAGCCGGTAGACGGCGGTGTGTCCGGCCTGCGCGACACAGACCAGCAGCTGATCGGCCAGCCCGGCGCCCGGCACGATCTGCGACGGGCCGCGCAGCCGCAGGCCGCCGTTGTGCGTCTCTGCCCTCAATGCCGGCTGGTCGGGCAAGGCGCCCACCACCGCCATCAGCGTGTCGCCGCAGGTCAGGGCATCGAGCAGGGGCGCGACCGCGCTGGCTTCGGCGGGCAGGGCCGCGAGCAGCTGACCCGGCAGCACCGACAGCGCGGCGAAGGGATAGGGCAGCAGTGCCGCCCCGAAGGCCTCCTGGATGGCGGCGATGGCATCGCCGCCACCGCCGGCCCCGCCGAGCGATTCCGGCAGCCCCAGCGCGCCGAAGCCCTGCGCGGCCAGCGCCTGCCAGGCCTGACGATGCGCCGTGCGATCGAGCTGCGGCCAGCGCTCGCGCCAGGCCGCGCCGAGTTCGCCGGCGGCGTAGCGCGCGGCGCTGTCGGCGAGCAGCGCGGTGTCACCGGTGCGCGGCGAGGCGCCCTGGCCTTCGCCCTGGAAGAGCAGCCGCGCCATGATGTTCTTCTGGATCTCGCTCGAGCCGCCGTAGATCGTCGCGGCCCGCCGGAACAGGAACTCGGCCACCACGCCCGCGGCATGGGTGGCCTGCGGTCCGCGCGCCCCGGGCTCCTCGGGCGGGTGGAACACCAGCGCCCGTGGCCCGAGCGCCTCCACCTGCAGCCCGAGCTGGCGCTGCATGAGCTCGCAGCCCACCACCTTGAGCGCTGACGGGGTGAGCGCCGAGACATCGTCGTCGGTGAGGGCCTGCGCCACGGCCGATTCGAGTGCGATCAGGTCGATCTCGGCCTGCGCAACCCGCTCGCCGAAGACCGGGTCGTCGATGAGCGGCCGGCCATCGCGCTGCTCGATGCCGGCGATCGCGCGCAGCCGCGAGAGGTAGAGCTTGTTGCGCGGCACCTCGGCGGTCTGCACCCGCTCGCGGGCGAGCAGGTACTTGGCGCAGTCCCAGCCGCGGTGCAGGCGGCCGACCAGCGCGTCGGCGGGCACGCGCACCGCGTCGAAGAAGACCTCGCACAGGCTCTCGCCCTCGTCGATCGAGCGGATCGGGCGCACCGTGATGCCCGGCAGGTCCATGGGGATCAGCAGGAAGGAGATGCCGAGCTGCGGCTTGGCGGCGGGGTCGGTGCGCACCAGGCAGAAGAGCATGTCGGCCATCATGGCCTGCGAGGTCCAGATCTTCTGGCCATCGACCACCCAGTGATCGCCATCGAGCACGGCCCGGGTGCGCAACGAGGCGAGGTCGGAGCCGGCATTGGGCTCGGAGAAGCCCTGGGCCCAGAACTCGCGTCCCTCGCGGATGGCCGGCAGGTGGCGGGCCTTCTGCTCGGTGGTGCCGAACTCGGCGATCACCGGGCCGGCCAGCGACACGCCCTGGATGTTGTTGGCCGAGCCGCCGGCCAGCACGAGCTCCTCCTCGAGCCACTGGCACCGCATGCCCGACCAGCCGGTGCCGCCGTATTCCACCGGCCAGGTGGGCACTGACCAGCCGCGGCGGGCGAGCACCGCGCTCACGCCGAGCATATCCTCGCGGGTGGGGTGCACCGCGGTGCGGCTGCGCTCGACCATGCCGGGGGGCAGGTTCTCGCGCAGCCAGCCGCGCACCTCGGCGCGGAATTCGGCCTCGGGCAGGTCGGCGAGTTCGGCGACGGAGAGGTCGGGGCTCATGGCGCGGGGCTCGGCGGCGTTCATGACGGACGGCTCGGTGGGGCTCAGGCGGTGGGCACGCCGGCCGCGGCGAGCGCCAGGCGCTTGGCGCGGGCGATGTCGTAGGTGCGGTTCATCATCGTGCGCTGCGCCGGCAGGCCACCGCCGGCCTGCAGCGCGACCACGAACTGCCAGCCGCCGTAGGCGTCGGCGGTGAGGTCGCGGATCATGTTGTAGACCCGCATGCGGGCCTCGACATCGACGCCCTTCTTGGTGTGCAGGTACTTGCGGATGTACTTGCCCGACTCGGGATTGCGCAGGTCGGCCTCCAGCGGCAGGGTGAGCACCAGGCCGCCGCCCAGGTCATGCAGGTAGCGAACCGTCTGGTGGTAGTTGGCCGCGTAGTAGTACTTGGCGGCGTTGATCGCGAGGGTGTTGGGGAACACCATGCCCGAGTCGGTGCTCTCGTAGTGGCGGCAGGCAAAGTCGAGCGACATGCGCAGCATCTCGGCATAGGTGATCAGCTCGGCGATGGAGTTCTGCGCCACGGCATCGCTCTCCTTGCCCTGCATCTCGGTGACCAGCTGCGCCAGGCCCACGAAGAGCTCGCTCATGCGCACCGCCTCGACCACCCCGCCGGTGCGCTCCCACAGCCCGAGCGAGCGCGCCAGGGTGCTGGCGAGCTGCGCCTCGCCGGCCAGAAACACCCGATCCCAGGGCACGAACACATCGTCGAACACCACGAAGCCCTCCGGGCAGCTGTGGTGGGAGCTGGCGGGGTAATCGAAGCCGTTGAGCTCGGCCGGCGCGAAGCTGCGGTTGATGATCTTCACCCCCGGCGTATTCACCGGGATGGAGAACGACACCGCGTAGTCGGCCTCCTCCTGGCGCATACCCTTGGTGGGCATCACCACCAGCTCGTGGACCAGCGACGCGGCGGTGATGTGCAGCTTGGCGCCACGCACCACGATCCCGTCGGCTCGGCGCTCGACGATGCGCAGGTAGAGGTCGGGGTCGTCCTGCTCGTGGGCGCGGCGCTTGCGGTCGCCCTTGGGGTCGGTGATCACCTCCGCGCCGCGCAGATCGTTGTCGCGGCAGTGCTTGTAGATGCGCTCGATGTTGGCGGCGTACATCGGGTTGACCCGCGCCACCTCGTCGCGCACGCTCATCAGCGCCATGAACACGCCGGTGACCAGGGTGCCGATCGAGGTGTGGCGCATCATCTCCACCCGGGTGCCCAGGTCTTCAGCGGTGCGCGGAATCTGGTAGATGCGGTGGGCCTGGCTGCCGTCCTCGGTGTCGTAGCGGCGCAGCTCGCCGTACTCGGCGTCGCGATAGGCATAGTCGTTGGCCACCAGTGACACCGGCACCTTGAACAGCGGGTGGGTGGTGATGTCGTCGATGCGCTCGCCCTCCCAGTAGATGACGCGGCCGTCGCGAAGGCTGTCGATGTACTGCTGCGGGGTCTTCAGTGCCATGAGGGTCTCCGTGGGATGTCAGACGATGCGGCTGGCGCGGTCCTGCCAGAAGGGCGCGCGAAGGCGGGGCTTGTCGATCTTGTTGGCGCCGCTCAGGGGGAGCGGCTCCTCGCGCACCTCGACCGTGCGCGGACACTTGTAGCCGGCGATCAGGCTGCGGCAGTGGGCGATGATGGCCGCCGGTTCGAGCACGGCGCCCGGCGAGGCCGAGACGATGGCATGCACCGCCTCGCCCCAGGCGGGGTGCGGGATGCCGATGACCGCGCACTGCGCCACGCCCGGGTAGGCGTAGACCGCGGCCTCCACCTCGGCGGAATACACATTCTCGCCACCGGTGATGATCATGTCCTTGAGCCGGTCGACGATGGTCACGAAGCCCTCGGCGTCTATCTGGCCGAGGTCGCCGGTGTGCAGCCAGCCATGGCGCAGCGTGGTGCGGGTGAGCTCGGGCTGGTTCCAGTAGCCGAGCATCACCAGCGGCCCGCGCACCACGATCTCGCCCACGCCGCCAGGCGGCAGCACGCGGTCGTCGCCGTCGACGCAGGCGAGGTCGATGCCGGGCAGTGCGCGGCCCACCGAGCGCCACTTGTCGAGATGCCGGTGCGAGGGCATCACATAGCGCGAGGGCAGGGCGGTGACGCTCGCGGTGGACTCGGTCATGCCGTAGCAGTGCGTGAATGCGGCGTTGGCAAAGAGCGGCACGGCCTGCGCCACCAGTTGCTCCGGCATGGGCGCCGCGCCGTAGAGCAGGGTGCGCAGGCTGGAGAGGTCGCGCTGCCCGGCCTCGGGGTGGTCGACCAGCATGCGCAGCATGGTGGGCACCATGCTGGTGACGGTGGCCCGCTCCTGTTCGATCAGGCGCAGCACCTGACCCGGCTCGAAGCGCGAGAGCAGCACGATGCGGCCGCCGGCGACCATCGCCGGCACGCACAGGCCGGCGGCGCCGACATGGAAGAGTGGCCCCGAAATCAGCGCCACGGTGTGCTCATCGAGACCGATGGTGGCGGCATAGGCCACCGCGCTGAACACCAGGTTGGTGTGGCTGTGCATCACGCCCTTGGGGCGGCCGGTGCTGCCGCTGGTGTAGAAGAGCGCCGCGACATCGTCGCCGCAACGCCCGGCATCAGGCACCGGCGCGTGGGCATCGATCAGGGCCTCGTAGGCGAGCATGCCGGGCGGCGTCGGGCCGTCGCCGGCATGGATGAGGTGGCGCACCGGCTGCGCGGCCACCAGCGCCCGCGCGGTCTCCAGGTGGGTGTCGTCCACGATCAGGATGTCCGCCGCGCAGTCGGCCAGGATGGCGGCGAGCTCGGGCACGGCCAGCCGGAAGTTCAGTGGCGCGAAGATGCCGCCGGCCCAGGGCACGGCATGGTAGTACTCGAGGTAGCGGTGGCTGTTGTCGGCCAGCATGGCCACGCGTTCGCCGGGTTGCAGGCCCAGCGCCTGCAGCGCACCGGCCAGGCGCGCCACCCGCTGCGCGAAGGCCGCCCAGGTGTAGCGGCGGTCGCGGTCGACCACGGCGGTGGCCTCGGCGTGCAGGGCAGCCGCCCGCCACAGGGTCTGCCCCAGACTGGGCTGACGCCCCGGGCCCGGCTGCAATGGCGTGCCAGCCTGCATGGTGGATGGCCTCCTCGTTGTCGGCGCGGCCGATGGGCCGGATGGTCGGTCGACCTTAGCACGCGCTTTCGCGGGGACCGGCGCGCGCTTGCGCGGGATGGACCCTGGCGCGGCCGTGCCGTTCCATCGGTGGCCGGCTTGGTGGCGCGCGGCCCAGGCCGTAGCCTGAGAGCCTGCTCAATGCACAAGGAGGAATGCCCTCATGGAACATCCCAGCCTTCAGGGCGCGGTGATCGCGATCACCGGCGCCGGTCGTGGCATCGGCCTGGGCATGGCCCGGGCCTTCGCGCGCCACGGCGCGCGGCTGGTGCTCGGCGATCTCGACGAGGCCGGTGTGCAGGCTGCGGCCGATGCCTTGCGGGCCGAGGGCGCGAGCGTGCTCGCACAGCGCCTGGATGTGCGCAGCGCCGCCGACAATGCCGCGCTGGTGGCCGCGGCGGTTGCGCGGTGGGGGCGGCTGGATGTGATGGTCTGCAATGCCGGCATCATGCAGGTCAAGCCCATGCTCGAGCTCGAGGCCGCCGACTGGGACCGGATGCTCGGCGTGAATGTCACCGGGGTATTCCTGTCGCTGCAGGCCGCGGCACGGCAGATGCTCGGCCAGGAGCCGCGAGCCGAAGGGCGGCCGCGCGGCAAGATCCTCACCGTGGCCTCGGTGGCCGGCCGGTATGGTGCGCCGCCGCTGGCTGGCGTGATGCCGCACTACCGCGCCAGCAAGGCCGCGGTGATCAGCCTGACGCAATCGGCGTCGATCAGCTTCGCGCCGCAGCTCACGGTCAACGCGATCTGCCCGGGCATCGTCGACACGGCCATGTGGGACGGCATCGACCGCGACCTCACCGCCCTGCAGGGTCGCCCGCGCGGCGAGGCCTGGCGCCAGCGGGTATCGGGCGTGCCGATGGGCCGCGCCCAGACCGCCGAGGATGTCGCGCAGCTGGCGCTCTTCCTGGCCTCGGCGGCCTCCGACTACATGAGCGGCCAGTCGCTCAACATCGACGGCGGGCTGGTGCAGAGCTGAGCCTGCGCAGCGCAGGGCGCCGCGGCCGCCCGGGCGGCGGCTTTCGGTGCGCCCGCCCCGCTCAGCGCAGCAGCCGGAAGTAGGTGCGCAGATCGTCCACGAACAGCACGGGCTGCTCGAAGGCCGCGAAGTGGCCGCCGCGCGGCATGTGCACGAAGTGCCGGATGTCCGGGTACTCGGCCTGCATCCAGGCGCGCACCGGCGCGACGATTTCGCGCGGGTAGACCGCCACCCCCACCGGCACGCCCACCGTGCCGGGCTTGCCGCGGCCGAAGCTTTCCCAGTAGAGCCGCGCCGAGGAGGCGGCGCTGTTGGTCACCCAGTAGAACATCAGGTTGTCGAGCAGCTCGTCGCGGCTGAGCACATTCTCGGGATGGCCGTTGCAGTCGGTCCAGGCCCAGAACTTCTCTAGGATCCATGCCGCCTGCCCGGCGGGCGAATCGGCCAGGCCGTAGGCCAGGGTCTGCGGGCGGGTGGACTGCTGCTTGGAGTAGCCCGAGTCCCATTGCCGATAGTGCTTCGCGCCGGCGAGCGCGCGTTGCTCCTCGGGCCCCGGCTCGCCCTGCGTGGCGGGCCGGGTGCCCATGGCCAGCGTCACATGGATGCCCTCGCAGTGCGCGGTGTCGAGGATGCCGATCGCGCGGGTGACTGCCGAGCCCCAGTCGCCGCCCTGCGCGAAGTAGCGCTCATAGCCCAGCCGGCTCATCAGCGCGGCCCAGGCCTGGGCGATGCGCTCCACCCCCCAGCCGGGGGTGGTGGGCTTGCCCGAAAACCCGAAGCCGGGCAAGGAGGGGCAGACCACATGGAAGGCATCGTCGGCGCTGCCGCCGTGGGCCACCGGATCGGTGAGCGGGCCGATCACCTTGTGGAATTCCACCACCGAGCCCGGCCAGCCGTGGGTGATCAGCAGAGGCCGGGCCTGCGGGTGCGGCGAGCGCTGGTGGATGAAGTGGATGTCCAGCCCATCAATCCGGGTGATGAACTGATCGAAGCGGTTGAGCGCTGCCTCGCGGGCCCGCCAGTCGTAGCGGTTGGCCCAGTGGTCGCACATCGCCTGGATCCAGGCTAGCGGCGCGCCCTGGCTCCAGTCGGACACCAGTTCGGCATCGGGCCAGCGGGTGGCACGCAGGCGGGCGCGCAGATCCTCGAGCACCGGCTCGGGCACGGCGATGCGGAAGGGGTGGACGAGCGTGTCGGTCATGGCGAGGCTTTTCGGAGCGGTCAGGCGCAGGCGTGAAGGAAGGCGGTGATCCGCGCAGCGGCAGCGGGCGCCGCCTCCTGCGGCATCATGTGGCCCGACGCCACGGTGGCCGTCTGCGCGGCGGTGATGCGCGCGGTGAAGTCGGCGATGTAGGCCGCGTCCATCAGCCGGTCATCGCTGCCGCCCATCACGAGGGTGGGCGCGGTGATCCGATAGAGCCGATGCCGCAGGCCCTTGTCGGGGATCGGCCAGAGCAGCTTGGCTGCGGCGATCAGCGCCTGCCGGCGCCGCAACACCGCAGCGTCCTGCCGGGCCTTGTCCGGCAGCGGCGCATTGAAGGCCTCGGCGTGGGGGCCCATGGCATCGGCATAGAGCAGCCGCGTGAGCGCGCCCGGGGTCAGGCCGAAGATGTCGGGCAGCGGTTCGCCCGCCGGCCACAGGCCATAGGGTGCGATCAGCACCAGCCTGTCGACCCGCCGGCGAAACAGCGCCGCATACTCGGCGGCCGCGGCGCCGCCGAAGTCGTGACCCACCAGGATCACCCGCTCGAGAGCGAGTGCGTCGAGCAGTTCGTCGAGCCACACCGCGAGGTCGTTGAAGCTGTTGATGCCCTCCAGGCCGTCGCTCTCGCCGTAGCCGGGCAGGTGCGGCGCGATCACCCGATGGCTGCGCGCGAGTTCGTCGATCAGCGCTTGCGACCACTCCAGCCCGAAGGCGCCGTGCAGGTACAGCAGGGCCGGGCCGCTGCCGCGCTGCACGCACTGCGCGCGTCGGCGGCCGGCAAGGTCGATCAGGTCGCTCATGGCCGGGCCTCGTGGGCGGCCCCGGCGTGCATCGACGGGAGATCCTGCGGCAGGCGCGGCGAGCGCATGGGACGCGGCCACCAGTGGTCTTCCCACTGGTCGTCGAAGAGATGGCGAAGATTCGGCGTGACCTCGGTGGCGATGCGCCTCAGGTTGGTCATCACCCGCTCGTGCGGCATGTCGCCGAACTGCGCGAGCACGCCGAGGTGGCCCACATTCAGGGTGCGGGCGAGGTCCTCGATCTGCTCGGTGACCCGCTTGGGGGTGCCGGCGATGACGGTGCCGCGCTCGATCATCTCCTTCCAGGTGGTGTCGATGATGCGCGGGCCCTTCTGCTGGCTCTCCATGCCGAGCTTGATGGTGGTGAGGGTGCGGTAGCCGGGCGCCTCGGCGAAGCCGCCATAGACATGCTGCGTCTTGTTGAAGAACCACTCGGCATGCGGCCCGAAGCGCTCGGCGGCCTCGTCGTCGGAATCGGCCACCGCCACGAACTGCACGAAGCCCGCCTGATAGGGATTGAGCGGCAGGCCCTTGCGCTGCAGGGTGTCCCAGAAGCCGTCCATGAAGACCTTGGCGCGCTTGTAGCCCGAGAACGACAGGTAGCTGTACAGAAAGTCGTTGTCGGCGCAGTAGTCCCAGGTCTCGACCGAGCCGCCACCGGGGATCCACACCGGCGGATGCGGGCGCTGCAGCGGCCGCGGCCAGCAGTTCACATAGCGCAGCTGGGTGTACTCGCCGTTGAAGGCGAAGACCTCCTTGCGCTGCCACGCCTCCATGATGAGGCGCACGCCCTCGTAGTACTTGTCGCGCAGCGTGGTGGGCACCTGGCCGTACGCATAGTTGGTGTCCATGCTGGTGCCCACCGGAAAGCCCGCCACCAGCCGCCCGCCCGAGATGCAGTCGAGCATGGCGAACTCCTCGGCCACCCGCAGCGGCGGGTTGTAGAGCGCCACCGAGTTGCCCAGCACCACGATCGCAACATCCTTGGTGCGCCGCGCCAGCGAGGCCGCGATGATGTTCGGCGAGGGCATGATGCCGTAGCCGTTGGCATGGTGCTCGTTGACGCAGACCCCGTCGAAGCCGATCTGCGCGGCGTATTCGAGCTGGTCCATGTACTCGTTGTAGAGCTGGTTGCCCTTTTCGGGATCGAAGAGCTCGCCGGGAATGTCCACCCACACCGAGCGGTGCTTCTCGGGAAAATCCATCGGCAGGAACCGATAGGGCATCAGGTTGAAGGACATGAACTTCATCGGTGTGCTCCTGCTGGCAGTCGTGTCGCGCGCCTTGCTCGAGGGCTACGGCAGACCGCCGCGGCGCTGTCCGGCAGCAGCGCCGACCGAACCCGACTGATTCTATCGAGCGGCCTGGCGGCGGCCGTGTCGGCGGGCGCAAAGTGAACCCGGCCTCTGGCCGCCAGGCAGGCGTTGTCCGACGGTCGCGTGCTAACTTGTACGGCGCAGATCGTGGTCGGCGATGCCGTCGTCGGCCATGGCAGCGCGCCGGTGGCGCTCGGGTGTCTCGCCCGCGCAGCCAATCTGGCACGATCCTCGTCATCCTCTTCCTCGGAGCCTGTCTGAATGTCGTCGCCCGATCTTCTGTCCGCCAAAGCCTTGTCGCATCCTCGTGCCGAGTTCCGTCGTCGCGCCCTGATCGCGCTCGGCGGGCTGGGGGCCGCGCTGCTGAGCGCCTGTGGCGGCGGCGGCGGGTCGGCGCCAGCACCCATTCCGACAGTGCCCACGCTGGTCATGGAGAGCAATGCTGTCGGCACGGTCAACAGTCCGATCACCATCAACTTCCTTTTCAGCGATGCCGTTTCCGGCTTTGGGGCCGATCGTTTCCGCCTCAATGGCGCCACCGTGGTTGCAGGCAGCTTTACGCAGATCACGCCGCGCGAGTACACCGTGCAGGTGACGCCATTTGCCAACAGCGTCGGGACCATCCGCCTTGATGTCCTTCCTACTGCCTTCAAAGACGCGACGGGCACAGTCAGCAACAGTGTGCTTTACCAGTTCTCTCAGCCCTACGACACCTTCGTGCCGGTCCCCTTCGTGACCTTCAGCGATTCGCTCGGCAGTCTGCTCTGGACGACCGGCCCGGTGCTCGTCACCATGACCTTCAATATCGAGATCAGCAGCGCCTTCACCGAGGAGGCTCTCTATACCACCGGCGCCACCCTGAGCGAATTCACCCGGGTGTCTGGCACGGTCTACACCGTGAAGGTCACGCCGCTGAGTGGGGCGCGCATGGTATTTCTCGAGCTTCCGCCTGGGGCGGTTAGTGCCGTTGCGGGCGGTGGGACCAACCCGCGCGGCTGGCAGTGGGTCAAGTTTGTTGCGCCCTGACCTGTCGGACGCAAGGAATGCCCGGCTGCCCCGGCTCAGGGCACCCCGATGAACAGGTAGAGCTTGGACCCGGCCTCGGGCGCGTGGGCGTAGCCGAGGTAGATCGGGCCGAGCGGGGTCTCGCCCCCGAGGTAGATCACCCCTGAGTTCAGGGTGCCGGTGCGCTGGCGCTCGGTGTACAGGCGACCGAAGCGCGCCGCCTCGAGGCCCACGCCGGCCCGGATGTCGCCGCGCAAGCCCAGCGGCAGGCGCCCCAGGATGCGCTCCACGCCGATCCGGCCGTAGGTGACGTCGTCGCCAATGAGTTGCGAGCGCGCGTAGGCCGATAGCCGCAGGAAGCCGCCGAGCTGCGCGGCGTCGGTCACCGGCAGCTGCCCGCGGGTGGCGCCCACATGGCTCAACCAGCCGTGCAACACGAAGTCGCCCAGCGGCACCGCCGCCCGACTTTCGGCCGAGAGCTTGGCGTAGGGCTGACCGAACTGGGAGCTGGTGGATTCGAAGTAGCGCAGGCGCGTCGACCAGCCGCGGGTGGGCGCGTAGAGCTGATCGAGCCGGTCGAGATCGAGGCTTGCAAACCAGCCGGTCGAACGGCCGTTCTGCTCGACCAGCAGCGGGATGCCGGTCTCGAGCTCGATCCGGCCGATGGTGGTGACCATGCCGAGACGCGCCTGTCCGATCAGCCCGAGATTGGCCCCCACCGCGAGCTCGGTACTCAGCGAACGCGTGAGGTACTCGGCCAGCTTGCGGTTGTCCTGATAGACCGGCAGGGGCTGCGCGGTGTACGCCGCGCGCGGCTCGATGAACCAAATGCGGCGCTCGTCCAGCGGCTGGTAGTAATCGGCCGACAGTCCCTTGGCGGTGCCCGCCTCGAGGCCGAACAGCAGCTCGCCGCCCAGGGCATTGATGGCGGTGCGGTGGTAGGCCGCGCGCAGGCTGTAGGTGGCGCTGGTGCCCAGGCTGGTGTCGACATTGACCGCGAATCGCAGGAAGTCCGGCCCCCAGCTCTTCTCCATCGGGGCCAGACGCAGAATGGTGCGGTCGCGCTCGCGCAGCAGGGTGTAGTCGATGCTCTGGTAGTGGCCCTCGCCATAGGCGCGCAGCAGGTCGCGGTTGAGGGCGACGGTGTCGAGCGGCTGGCCGGCCTGCTGGCTGATGTGCCGCGTGATGGCCTGCGGGGCGGTGCGCCGCAGGCCGGCGATCTCGATGTCGTCGACCTGGGGCGGCTGGTGATCGGCGTCGACGAGTCGGGCACGCCAGGCGGCGTAGCGGGTCTCGTCCACCGACAGGGTGCGCAGCCGCTCCTCGAGCTGCTCGGCTGCACGCCGGCCGCGCTCGGCGGCCTCGGCGTGCTTGTCGAAGTCGCCCGCGCTGATGCCCTCCAGCAGCGGCCGGATATAGACATCATCGGGGCCGAGCGCGGCCATCGACTGGGTGACATTCTGCTCGGTGAGGATGTTCACCATCTGCGCGGTCACGCTCAGCAGCGAGCCCACCTCCGAGGGGGAGAGCAGCGGCGAGCCGACATTGACCGCGATCACCACATCCGGCCGGCACAGCCGGCGCACCTCGGCCACCGGCAGGTTGTCGACCAGGCCGCCGTCGACCAGCTTGCGATCGCGCAGTTCCACCGGCGCCATGAGGCCGGGCACCGACATGCTCGCGCGCATCGCCAGGGTGAGGCTGCCCTCGCGCAGCACCACCCGGTCGCCATTGCCGATGTCGGTGGCCAGAATGGCCAGCGGCAGCGACAGCGACTGGATCTCGCGCTCGATGCGATCGGCGCGCACCAGGCGGTTGAAGAAAAGCTTGATCTTCTGGCCGGTGAGCACGCCTGGCGGCGCGCTGGCGCCACCGGCGCCGATGCCCATTTCGGAGCCCGGCAGGTAGCGCTGCGCCAGGCGCTTGCTGCGGTAGGTGGTCTCGTTGTAGCCGGGGCTGTCCTGGAACAGGTCGAACCAGTCGACGCTACCGAGTTCCTGCTTCATCTGCGCGCTGCTCAGACCCGAGGCGAAGGCTCCGGCCACCAGCGCGCCCATGCTGGTGCCAGTTACGCAATCAACCGGAACACGCAGGCGTTCGAGCACCTCGAGCACGCCGACATGGGCGGCGCCGCGTGCCCCGCCACCGCCGAGCACCAGACCGATCCGTAGCCGCTCGCCGGAGGATGGGGGCGAGGCTGACCTCCCCGGTGCAGCGGCCGGCGCGCCGGTGGTGGCGGGTACAGGCTCGGTGCCGCCTGCCGCGCCAGCGATCTGCGACTGAGGCCCTGCCGCGCTGGCGACCTGCGCCTGAGCCCCCGCCGCGCCGGCGAGCGACAGCAGCAGGGCGGCGGCGCGGCGCCGGGTGGCGGGGCTCATGCCGTCTCGGGCGTCTCCACCACCCGGTCGGCGTGCAGTTGCGCGATCCGGGCCTCGTCATAGCCCAGCACCTCGGCGAGCACCTCGCGGGTGTGCTGGCCGATGCGCCAGGGCGGCGCACCGGCCGGGCGCAGCGGGCCGCCGTCGAGGTGGAAGGGCGGTGCGGTCACCCGCACCGGTTCGCGCAGAGGGTGCTCCAGCGTGGGGAAGGCCTCGCGCGCGGCGAGATGCGGATGCGCGATCACCTCTTCGGGCTTGAGCATCGGCACGCTGGGCATGCGTGCGCCGGCCAGCGCTGCCACGGCCTGCTCGCCGCTGGGGAAGGTCTCCAGCCAGCCGTGCAGGATGTCGCGCAGCGCTGGCCAGTTGGTGCGCCGGCCCGCCGGTGTGCTGAAGCGCTCGTCGTCGACCAGGTCGGGGCGGCCGATCAGCGCGGTGAGCCGCGGCCACATGTGCGGCGCGCCGCCCACCTGCATGGCCACGTGCCGCTCGCCCACGGCATGCACCACCATGCCGGCGCGCGGCGCCCGATCGATGGTGCCGCCGTTGAGCAGGGTGGGGAAGTTGACATCGTCGGCGCAGATCAGGCACTCGAGCATGGAGACATCGAGCGTGGCGCCCTGCCCGGTGCGGCCCTGGCGCAGCAGCGCCGCGCAGATCGCGCCGAAGGCGTGCGCGCCGGCCAGCACATCGGCGGCCTGAAGGTTGGAGGCCTTGGGCGCGAGAAAGCCCGCGCGCTCCAGGTCCATCATCCCCGAGAAGGCGTTGATGAGATGGGCGTAGGCCTGCATCGAGCTCAGCGGGCCGCTCTGGCCGAAGCCGGAGATCGAGCAGTAGACCAGCGCCGGCTTGAGGGCGCACAGCGTGGCGGAGTCGAGGCCGTACTTGGCCATGACCCCGGGCGAGAAGTTCTCGACCACCACATCGGCGCGCTGCACCAGCGAGAGCACCAGCTCGCGCGAGCCGGGGTTGGCGAGATCGATGGCGATGCTGCGCTTGCCGGCGTTCATGCGCGCGAAGTACGCGCTCTGGTCGGTCCGGTCGGGCATGAGCTGCAGCCCGGCATAGCGCACCTCGTCGCCCTCGCCCGGGCGCTCCACCTTGATGACCGTGGCGCCAAGATCGGCCAGCAGCCGCGTGCAGTACGGCCCGGCAAGCACCCGGGTGAAGTCCAGGATGGTGAATCCGGCGAGCAGCGGCTCGCGGCTGGCGGGGGTGGTCATGGCGGCGTCTCGCGGTTGGGGCGCGGGCGCGAGGGTGGCTCCCTGCGCCCGCGGGTTGCATGCCCGTGGGGGTGCGGTCGAGGCTAGCACAGGCCCCGCTCGCGGGCGTTCCACGCTCGCCGACGCGTGCCGACGGCATTCCATCGGGTCGGGCACAGGCCCGGGGTGTCCGCCGGGCAGGGCATGCTTGAGCGGGTGAGCGCCGATGGTTAGAGTGGCGGGTTTGTTCCGGAGCACCCGCACCATGTCGAGAATCCGTATTTCCGCCGGCGGCCATGTCTTCATCGCCGAGACCCACCCCGACGCGCCGCAGACCGTGGCCGCCTTCAGCAAGCTGCTGCCCTACACGCAGAAGCTCATCCATGTGCGCTGGAGCGGCGAGGGCTGCTGGGTGCCGCTGGGCGACTTCCAGCTCGGCGTGGGCTTCGAGAACCACACCAGCCATCCCTCGGTGGGCGACATCCTCTTCTACCCCGGCGGCTACAGCGAGACCGAGATCATCCTGGCCTACGGCTCGTGCTGCTTCGCCAGCAAGATGGGCCAGCTCGCCGGCAATCACTTCCTGACCATCGTCGAGGGCAAGGAGAACCTGCGCGCCCTGGGCACCAAGGTGCTCTGGGAGGGCGCGCAGACCGTGCTCTTCGAGGCGATCTGACGCCCGTCGGCCGCGGATGAGCGCTCCGTACCCCAGCTGGCGCATCGAGCCGGTGGGGGATCGCTGCCTGATGGTGGCCTTCCCCGACCGGGTCGAGGCCGACATCAATCAGGCGGTGCATGCGCTCGCGGCGCGGCTGATCGCGCGGCTGCCCGAGGGCGTCACCGATGTGGTGCCGGCCTTCTCCACGCTGGCCGTGCACTACCGGCCCGATGTCCGCGCCGGATCGCAGCCCATGCACGAGCGGCTGCAGACCCTGCTCGAGGCCCTGCTGGCCGAAGGACGGCCGCCTGCGGGTGGTCCCGCCCGCCAGATCGAGATCCCGGTCTGCTACGGCGGCGAGTTCGGGCCCGATCTCGAGGAGGTGGGCAAGGCCTGCGGCCTGAGCCCTGACGAGGTGGTGCGTCGCCACGCCGCGTCGGACCATGTGGTCTGCATGCTGGGTTTTGCGCCGGGATTCCCCTACCTCGGCGGGCTCGACCCCAGCCTGGCCATGCCGCGGCGTTCCTCGCCCCGGGTGCGCATCCCGCCGGGCACGGTGGCCATCGCCCGCGAGCAGAGCGCGATCTACACCCTCGAGACTCCCGGCGGCTGGAACCTCATCGGCCGCACCGCGGTCGCGCTGTTCACGCCGCTGTCCGAGCCGCCCACGCTGCTGCAGCCCGGCGACCGGGTGCGCTTCCGGCCGGTGCCGGCCGAGGCGCTCGCGCAGGCGCAGGCCCGGGTGCTGGCATGATCGAAGTCCTCAAGCCAGGGCCGCTCAGCGCGCTCCAGGATCTCGGCCGGGTCGGCCACCAGCGTTTCGGTGTCATCGCCAGCGGGGTCATGGACGAGTGGGCCCATCGCACCGCCAATCTGCTGGTCGGCAATGCCGCCGACGAGGCCAGCCTCGAGATCACCCTGATGGGGCCGGTACTGCGCTTTCATGCCGACGCCCTGATCGCGCTGGCCGGCGCCGACCTCTCGCCGATGCTCGATGATCAGCCCCTGCCCATGGCCACTCCGGTGCTGGTGCGCGCCGGCGCGCGCCTGGCCTTCGGGCGGCGGCTTTTCGGCTGTCGTGTCTGTCTGGCGGTGCGCGGTGGCTTTCCGGTGCCGCCGGTGATGGGCAGCCGCAGCACCTATCTGCGCGCCGGTTTCGGGGGCTTCGAGGGACGCGCGCTGCGGGCCGGCGACCGCTTGCCGCTCGGGCCCGATGCCGGTGGCGCCGCCTTCGGCGGGCTGCGGCGCGCGCTGGCCGCGGGCGAGGCCCCGATGGCGTTGCCGCCGGATTTCGAGGCGCCCGTCCACCCCGCGCTTGCGGGCGGCGCGCTGCGTGTGATCGCGGGCCAGCAGTGGCCGCGCTTCACGGCGCAGGCCCGCGAGTCGCTGATGTCGGACAGCTTCACCGTGAACCGCAATTCCGACCGCATGGGCTACCGGCTGGAAGGCCCGGCGCTGGCGCTGTCGGCACCGCTGGAGATGATCTCCGAGGCGGTGACCTTCGGCACGGTGCAGGTGCCGCCCGATGGTCAGCCGATCGTGCTGATGGCCGATCGCCAGACCACCGGGGGTTACCCCAAGATCGCCACCGTGGCCAGCGTCGACCTGCCCCTGATGGCCCAGAAGCTGCCCGGCGACAGCGTGCGCTTCACCGGCATCGAGCTCGACGCGGCACGCGCGCTCGATGCCGCGCGCGAGGCGCAGTTCGGGCAGTTGCGCACCCGCATCGCATCCCTGATGGAGAACTGAACATGGCGGTCATCGATCTCAACTGCGACATGGGCGAGAGCTTCGGCGCCTGGCGCATGGGCAACGACGAGGCGGTGCTCGACCATGTCACCTCGGCCAACATCGCCTGCGGCTTCCATGGCGGCGATCCGCGCACCATGCGGCGCACGGTGGCCATGGCGCTTGCCCGTGGCGTGGCGGTGGGCGCGCATCCCGGTCTGCCTGACCTGCAGGGCTTTGGCCGGCGCAACATGAGCATCACCCCTGACGAGGCCTACGAGATGGTGGTCTATCAGGTGGGCGCGCTGGCTGCATTCGCCCAGGCCCAGGGCGGTCGCCTGCGCTTCGTGAAGGCGCATGGCGCGCTCTACAACATGGCCGCGCGCGACGCCGCGCTGGCGGGCGCCATCGCCGCCGCGGTGGCCGATTACGACCGCTCGCTCGCCTTCGTGGGGCTGGCCGGCAGCGAGCTCATCCGGGCCGCCGAAAAGCGCGGCCTGCGCGCGATCGGCGAGGTCTTCGCCGATCGCAGCTACCAGGACGACGGCACGCTCACGCCGCGCAGCCAGCCCGGCGCGATGATCGAGTCGGTCGAGGACTCGGTGCGTCAGGTGCTCGCGATGGTGCTCGAGGGCCGGGTGCGCGCGGTGAGCGGCCGCGAGGTGCCGGTGCGGGCCGACACCCTGTGCATCCATGGCGATCAGCCCGGGGCGCTCGCCTTCGTGCAGCGCATCCGGCAGGCCCTGGCCGAGGCCGGGGTGACGGTGCGGGCTGCGGCGGCCTGATCAGCCGCCGGGTCGCGCGCGCCCGACAGCGCCCTCAGCCGGGCAGCTGCAGCACCTGCCGCGCCAGGATGTTGCGCTGGATCTCGCTGCTGCCGCCGTAGATGGTCGGCACCCGCGCCTTGTAGAAGGGCGCGAGCAGGTTCACCGAGTCTTCGCCGATCCGCACATCGCCGGTAAGCCCGCCCAGCGGCCCGGCGGTCTCGACGATCAGGTCGGCGATGCGCTGGAAGGTTTCGGAGGCCCAGATCTTGAGCAGCGAGACATCCGGGCCGAGCGGCTCGCCGCGGGCCACGGTGGCGGCGTAGCTGCCGTAGATGTCGGCGAGATGCGCCACATCCATGCGCAGCGTGAGCAGCCGCTCGTGAAACACCGGGTCGTCGAGCACGCCGCGGGCGCGCGCCACGGACTCGAGCACCAGCAGCCCGTACTCGGGCATCTTGGGGCTGCCCAGGAAGATGCGCTCGAAGCCGAGCAGCGACTTGGCCACGGTCCAGCCGGCGTTCAGGCCGCCGACCAGGTTGTCGCGGTGGGTGCGCGCGCCGTCGAGGAAGACCTCGCAGAACTCCTCGGTGCCGGCGATGTCGCGGATGGGCCGCACCCGCACGCCCGGCGTGCGGATGTCGAGCAGCAGGAAGCTGATGCCTTCCTGCTTCTTCGCGGCGGGATCGGTGCGCACCAGCGCGAACATGTGGGTGGCGTCGTGCGCCAGCGTGGTCCAGATCTTCTGGCCGGTGATGACGAACTCGTCGCCGTCGAGTTCGGCGCGGGTGCTCAGGCTGGCCAGGTCCGATCCGGCATTGGGCTCGGAGTAGCCCTGGCACCAGATGGTCTCGCAGGACAGGATGCCCGGCAGATAGCGGCGTTGCTGCTCGGGCGTGCCATAGCGCATCAGCACCGGGCCCACCATCTGCACGCCATGGTCCTGGAAGCGGGCGATGCCGCAGCGCTCCTGTTCCTCGAAGAAGATCAGCAGCTTGGCGGGTGACAGGCCCATGCCGCCGAATGCCACCGGCCAGGCCGGCGCGAGCCAACCCTTGGCCGCCATGCGCAGGTACCACTCGCGGTTCTCGTGCCAGCGCAGGCGCCGCGGCGGAAAGCGCCAGGCCTGCGGATAGTGGGTCTCGAAGTCCTCGCGCACCAGGGCGCGGAAGGCCTCGTCGTCGAGCGCGTTCCAGTCGCGCTCCTGGGGCACGCCGTAGCGCACGGTGTCGGTGGTGGTGCTCATGCGGTTTGCGTGCCGGTGGCCTCGGTCAGGGCGCCCCAGCGGCGGCGATGCTCGGCGGCATTGCCGAGCCAGGCCGACAGGCTGAGCGCGCGGTTGAGGTAGATGCCGAGTTCGTACTCGTCGGTGAAGCCGATCGCGCCATGGAGCTGGACCGACTGGTTGCACAGCATCAGCGCGGCGTGCGCGGCGCGCGCCTTGGCGCTGCTCGCGGCCTGGGTGCGGGCGCGGGCATCGGCGCCCGGCGAGTCGAGCACCGCGGCGGCGGCATCGACCGCGGCGCGGGCGAGCTGGCGCTGGATCCAGAGGTCGACCGCCCGGTGCTGCAGCGCCTGGAAGCTGCCGATCGGCTTGCCGAACTGCTTTCGGGTGCGCAGGTAGTCGAGGGTGATGTCGAGCGCATGGTCCATCAGCCCGACCAGTTCGGCGGCGCTGGCCACCAGAGCGACATCGAGCGCATCGCGCACCAGGCTGCCCGCCCGGGTGCCGATGGCGAGCAGCTCGTCGGCCGCGAGGCGCACATCGCTCAGGCGCAGCAGCGCGCTGGCGGTGCCGTCGGCGGCGGGCTCGTCGAGCCGGACAAGACCTTCCCGATCGCGGGGCAGCAGCCCCAGCGCCAGACCCTCGGGCAGGCGCGCGGCCACCAGGAAACCATCGGCGCTGGCCGGGGCGGCAAAGCGGGCCGTGCCTGACAGTCGCAGGCTGCCGTCGGTCTGCGGCGTGGCCAGCAGGCCCGTCCCGTCCGGCTCGAGACAGCCCTGCTCGGGCTGCCAGGCCAGCGCGATCACCTGCTCGCCCGCCAGCACCGCAGCCAGTGTCGATGCGGCCTGGCTGCCGTCGGCCCGCGACAGGCACCAGGGCGCGATCAGGCCCGAGGCGACGAAGGGCTCGGGGGCGGCGGCGCGGCCGAGCGCAGTGGCGATGGTGGCTGCCGCGGCGGCGCCCAGACCGAGTCCGCCGGCGCTTTCGGGCACCACCACCGAGAACCAGCCAAGCTCGGCCATGGCGCGCCAGCGGGCGCGGTCGAAGCCCTCGGGGGTGCCGCGCAGCCGGCGCACGCGGGCGGCGTCGGGTCTGGCGAAGCTGGCCGCGGCATCGGCCAGCATGTCGAGCATGTCCTGACTCATTGGCGGGCCCTCAGAGCATCCGGCCCGGCACGGCGCGCGGGTCGCGCATCGCGTAGCGGCCGCTCTCGACCTGATGGAAGAAGCGTTCGCAGGCGGCGTTGAACAGATCGGGCTCCTCGAGATTGCAGGCATGCCCGGTCTGCGGCATGAAGTACAGGCCGGCCGAGGGCATGGCCCGCTTGAGCATCAGCGAGGCATCCAGGCAGGGCTCGTCCTCGTCGCCGCAGATGATCAGCGCGGGCACGGTGCAGGCAGCCATCTCGGCGCCGAAGTCGGCCAGCGAGGGGCGCATCGCCTGATAGCCCTGCAGCGTGAGGGCCGAGCCTTCCGCCGAGTGGCTGGCGAGATGGCCGACGAACTCCTCGAAGGCGCGCGGGCTCTTGTTGACGAGTTGCACGCGGGTGCCGGTGGTGGCCCGCGCGCGGGCGCTGGCCGCCCAGCCGTCGCGCAGCAGCGCCTGGGCCGACTCGCGGGCCTCGCGCGCGAACTGCTCGCGCGAGCCGGCGGGCGAGCCCGAGCCGATGCCGGCCAGGGTGATCGAGAGCGCGCGCTGCGGCCAGCGCATCGCGAAGTAGAAGGTGGCGAACGCGCCCATCGACAGGCCCACCAGGTGCGCCCGCTCGATGCCCAGGCCGTCGAGCACGGCGAGGATGCCGGCGCGCTGGTGTTCGTAGGCGTAGTCCTCGATGCGCGAGGGCACATCGGAGGGCGGATAGCCCCGGGCGTTGAAGGCGATGCATCGATAGCGGCGCGAGAAGTGCCGCATCTGCGCCTCCCAGCTGCGGTACTCGCCGAGAAACTCGTGCACGAAGACGATCGGCGTGCCGCTGCCGGTCTCTTCGTAGTAGAGCTTCACGCCATCGGGGGTGGTTACATGGGGCATGGGCAGGTTCCTGAAGGGGCGTGGCCGGTCAGGGCCGCGCGGTTTCAGCGGTTCTCGTCGGCGGGCTTGCGCGGCGGGCGAGGCTCCGCGCCGGGGGGGCGGTCGTCGCGGCGCGGCGGGCGACCACGCCCCCCGCCGGGGCCCCGACCACCCTCCGGGCGCGGGCCTGCGTCGGGGCGTGGTCCGCCCTCCGCTCGGGGGCCTCTCTCGGGGCCGCGGCCTGCCTCGGGGCGTGGGCCTTGTCGATCGGCGCGCTGGCCAGGGCGGTCAGGGCGATCGGGGCGTCCGCCCGGGCGGTCAGGGCGCACGCCAGGGCGATCGGGGCGAGGGCGGGCGTCACCGGGGCTGCGGTCGGCACGCGCCGCAGCGGCGCGCTGACTCGCTTCCTGGCGCGCCTGTGCAAGCAGGGAGTCAAGCTGGCTGGGGTCGATGCCCCTCAGCACACAGAAGTTGGCCGCGGACAGTCGTGTGTTTTCGTAGTCATGCAGCAGGCTGGACCGTCGGCGCATCGCCTGCTCCTGCTCGCGCTGCAGCGCATCCTGCTCGCGACGCAGGGCTTCGCGCTCCTGGCGCACCGCCTCGCGCTGCTGGCGCAGGGCTTCGCGCTCCTGCTCGAATCGGGCCTGCTGGCCGGCGCGACGCCGCTGCACCTCGGTGGTCGCGGCCTCCCGGTGCTCGGCGGCGATCTCGCCGGCCGGCGCGCCATCGAGATCGAAGCGCTGGCCACCGCGCGCCATGGCGCTCAGGTAGGCGGTCTGGCCGGTGTGTCGGCGCAGGAAGGCCGAGAGCTGCTCGCGCGTGAACACGCCCGGGGCGCGCTGCTGGATGTCGGCCTGGATGCGCAGCTTCAGCGGGCGCACCGGGCCGGCGAAGAGCGCCGGGAAACGGGTGGCCAGCAACTGCCCGATGGCGCGTACCGAGAGAGCGGCGGGCGCCGGCGCCGGCACCTCTGCGACCGCAGCTTCCGCGGCCGTAGCTTCCGCGACCGCAGCCTCGGTGGCGGGGGCCTCGATGGCGGCCGGTTCGGCTGGCCCCGCTTCCGCGGGCGCGGACGGCGCTGCCGGCTCGGCGGGTTCGGCCGGCGCTGCGGACGCGGCGTGATCGGGCTTGGCGGGCTCGGAGGCCGCCGCCGGCGCTGCCGGCGGGGCGCCAGCGGCGCTGTCGTCTTCGGGGAAGTCAGGCATGGGTCTGGGGCGTGGTCGCGCGTGTCGCACGCGGTCCGAGAGGATCGCACCGATCGGTGCGCGGCTCAAATCGGCACGCCGCCCGGCAGGCATCGTACCGGCCGGCCTTCGCGCATCCAGGTCAGGCCCGGCCCATCGCCTGCACCTTTCGTTGCGCCGGCCGCTCCAGGCAGGCGGCCAGCCAGCCCGCCACGCGTGGATGGGCCGCGATCAGCGCGGGCGCGGCCTTGGCCCAGGCCAGCACCGAGGCGAGGTTGAGGTCGGCCACGGTGAAGCGTGAACCGGCCACCCAGGGCTGCTGCTCGAGGTGCGCCTCGAGCACGCGCAGCGGACCGGCAAGCGAGCGCTCGGCCTGGTCGGCGAGTGCCGGGTTGCGTCGCTCGGCCGGCATGATCAGCCGATGAAAGAGGATGGTGAGCGCGTCCTTCTCGCATTCGGTCATCACCCAGAAGCTCCAGCGCAGCACCTGCGCCTCCTCGGCGAGGTCGGCCGGCGCCAGGCTGCCGCCGAATCGACGCGCGAGGTAGAGGTTGATGGCCATCGATTCCCACACCACGATCGCGCCGTCCTCCAGCACCGGGATGTGGCCGTTGGGATTGAGCCGCAGGAACTCCGGGGTGCGGGTGGCCCCGCCCTGGTAGGTCTGCGGCACATGCTCGTAGGGC
Organism: Quisquiliibacterium sp.; assembly: GCF_982640115.1. Classification (NCBI taxonomy): domain Bacteria; kingdom Pseudomonadati; phylum Pseudomonadota; class Betaproteobacteria; order Burkholderiales; family Burkholderiaceae; genus Quisquiliibacterium; species Quisquiliibacterium sp. The sequence continues at coordinate 46,708 of NZ_CEXFHW010000003.1, forward strand.
ACGCCGAGTTCCTCGAGCATCCAGAGGGCGCGGGCGGCGCGCGAGCTGGCGATGCCGTGAATCCGCAGGGTCATGATCGGCTCCATGTCGTGATGATCCGCGCGGGATTGTGCCCTTGCCGGGCGCCGACCCTGCCGCACCCGGCATTCGAGCGGAACGCGTCGGCGCGCCGGCTGCCCGGAAAAGTCACAGCTGCTTGAACAACCCCCGGCTTCCCTCGACGGCCCTCTCGCACTATGCTGCGCCTCCGCCGGGTGGGTCCGAGAGCCGCCCGATGCGCGTCCGCCGCGCCGTGCGGCTACCGTCACCCCCAAGGACACCCAAGATGACCACCCGGATCGACAAGCACGGCCTGAAAGTGGCCGATTCGCTGTGCAGGATGATCGAGGACGAGGCCCTGCCGGGCACCGGCGTGAGCGCCGACCAGTTCTGGCGCGGCCTGTCCGAAGTCATCCACACCCTCGGTCCGAAGAACCGCGCGCTGCTGGCGCGCCGCGACGAGCTTCAGAGCGCGATCGACGCCTGGCACGGCGAGCGCAGCGGCCAGCCCCATGATCCCGCCGCCTATCGCGTCTTCCTCGAGCGGATCGGCTACCTGGTGCCCGAGGGGCCCGACTTCCAGGCCGAGACGGCCAATGTCGATCCCGAGATCGCCACCATCCCCGGCCCGCAGCTGGTGGTGCCGGTGATGAACGCGCGCTATGCGCTCAATGCCGCCAACGCCCGCTGGGGCAGCCTCTACGACGCGCTCTATGGCACCGACGCGATGGGTGATCTGCCCGGCCCCGGCGGCTATGACGAGGTCCGCGGCGCACGGGTGATCGCCTGGGCCAAGGGTTTCCTGGATTCGGTCGCGCCCCTGGCCGGCGCCCGCCATGCCGATGTCACCGCCTACCGGGTGGCGGGCGGGGCGTTGCAGGCCGTGACGGCTGCCGGCAGTGTCGGTCTTGCCGATGCGACCCTGTTCGCTGGCTATCGCGGTGATGCCGCGGCCCCGACCGCGGTGCTGCTGCGCCACAACGCCCTGCACATCGAGATCCTGATCGACCGCGGCCATGCCATTGGCGCCACCGACGCCGCCGGGGTGGCCGATGTGCTGCTCGAGGCTGCGGTCACCACCATCATGGACTGCGAAGACTCCGTGGCCGCGGTCGATGCCGACGACAAGGCCCTGGCCTACCGCAACTGGCTCGGCCTGATGAAGGGTGATCTGGTCGAGAGCGTGACCAAGGGCGCTTCGCGCTTCGATCGCAAGCTGAGCCCCGATCGCGAGTACACCGGTGCCGACGGCCGCCCCATGACCCTCAAGGGCCGTTCGCTGATGCTGGTGCGCAATGTCGGGCACCTCATGACCAACCCCGCCGTGCTCGACAGGGACGGCCGCGAAGCACCCGAGGGTCTGCTCGATGCGATGTGCACGGTGCTGATCGCCATGCACGACCTGCGCAAGCAGTCGGGCCTGCGCAACTCCACCCGCGGCTCGGTCTATGTGGTCAAGCCCAAGATGCACGGGCCCGACGAGGTGGCCTTTGCCGACGAGACCTTCACGATGGTCGAGAGGGCGCTGGGCCTGCCCGCCGACACGGTCAAGATCGGCATCATGGACGAGGAGCGTCGCACCACCGTCAACCTGAAGGCCTGCATCCGCGCGGCCCGTCGGCGGGTGGCCTTCATCAACACCGGCTTCCTCGATCGCACCGGCGACGAGATCCACACCTCCATGCTCGCCGGCCCGATGGTGCGCAAGGCCGACATGAAGGCGCAGGCCTGGATCGGCGCCTACGAACTCTGGAATGTCGATGTCGGCCTGGCCTGCGGTCTGGCCGGCCGCGCCCAGATCGGCAAGGGCATGTGGGCCATGCCCGACCTGATGGCCGCCATGCTCGAGCAGAAGATCGGCCATCCGAAGGCGGGCGCCAATTGCGCCTGGGTGCCCAGCCCCACGGCGGCCACGCTGCATGCCACCCACTATCACCAGGTGGATGTGCTCGCCCGCCAGGCCGAGATCGCCCGCGGGGGCCGTCGTGCCTCGCTCGACGACATCCTGCGCATCCCGGTGGCCAGCACGCCCTCGTGGAGCACGCAGGACAAGACTGCCGAGCTCGAGAACAACGCCCAGGGCATCCTCGGGTATGTGGTGCGCTGGGTCGACCAGGGCGTGGGCTGCTCGAAGGTGCCCGACATCAACAATGTGGGCCTGATGGAAGACCGTGCCACCTGCCGCATCTCCTCGCAGCACATGGCCAACTGGCTGCGCCACGGCGTGGTCGGCTCCGATGAGGTCATGGCGGTGATGAAGCGCATGGCCACGGTGGTCGATCGCCAGAACGCCGCCGATCCGGCCTACCGGCCGATGGCGCCCGGCTTCGACGGCCCGGCCTTCCTGGCCGCCTGCGATCTGGTCTTCAAGGGGGTGGAGCAGCCCTCGGGCTACACCGAGCCGGTGCTCCATGCCCGCCGGCTCGAGCTCAAGGCCCGGGCGGCCTGAGCCGGAGGCCCGCGGTGGCCGATGAGCGCGCTTGCCGTGCCGGTGTGATCGCGCCGGGCGGCGCGGCATGAGCGCATCGGTCCGCCTGCAGTTTCTGCTGCCGCGCCTGACGCTCACGCGGGCGGCCGGCTGGCTGGCCTCCCGCCGCTGGGGGGCGGCCACCACCTGGGCGATCCGGCGCTTCATCGCGCGCTACCGGGTCGACATGAGCGAGGCGGCCGATCCCGATCCGCGCGCCTATCCGACCTTCAATGCCTTCTTCACCCGTGCCCTGCGCGAGGGCGCGCGGCCGGTCGCGCCGGAAGGCCTGCTCTGCCCGGTCGATGGCACGATCAGCCAGTTCGGCCCGATCGAGGATGGCCGGATCTTCCAGGCCAAGGGGCACCGGTACGACGCCACGGCGCTGCTCGGCGGCGACACCGCGCTGGCGGCCGGCTTTCGGCATGGCCACTTCGCCACGCTGTATCTCAGCCCGCGCGATTACCACCGCATCCACATGCCCTGCGCGGGCCGGCTGCGCCGCATGGTGCATGTGCCGGGCGAGCTTTTCTCGGTGAACCCGGCCACGGCGCAGGCGGTGCCGGGTCTGTTCGCACGCAACGAGCGGGTGGTGTGCGTGTTCGACGGCGAGCACGGCCCCTTCGTGATGGTGCTGGTGGGCGCGACCATCGTGGGCAGCATGGCCACGGTCTGGCATGGCGTGGTCAATCCGCCCCGACCGGGCGCGGTGCGCGCCTGGGACTACGAAGCGGGCACGGCGCCGGTGCTGGCCCGCGGCGCCGAGATGGGCCGCTTTCTGCTGGGCTCGACGGTGGTGATGCTGCTGCCGCCCGGGCCCTGGCGCTTCAATCCGGCCTGGGCACCCGCCGGCCCGATCCGGCTGGGCGAGCCGATGGTGCAGCGGGCCGACTGAACCCGCCGCAGACGAGCAGCGGCCGCGGCGGCGACTGCCGCCCCTGTCTGCGGCGGCCGGCCGGTTTTACTCGGCCTTCCAGTTGGGCTTGCGCTTCTCGGAGAAGGCCTTGGGGCCTTCGATGAAGTCCTGGCTGCTGCGCATGCGGATCACCGCGTCGTAGTCGACCTTGTAGGCGGTGGCGACATCGGCAATGGCCAGACCCTGCATGGCCGACTGCTTGGTGGCACGGATGGACATCGGCGAGCACTCGAGGATCTGGGCCGCCCACTTGCGGGCCTCGGCGAGCGCGCCACCCTCGGGGGCCAGCGCGGTGACGAAGCCGAGTTCGTAGCCTTCGCGCGCCGGCACATGGCGGCCGGTGAGCATCATGCCCATGGCCCGCTTCAGGCCGATGGTGCGCGGCAGGCGGTGCACGCCGCCGGCCAGCGCGGCCAGACCCACTCGCGGCTCGGGCAGGGCGAACTTCGCGTTCTCGGCGGCGATGATGATGTCGCAGGCCAGCGCGATCTCGAAGCCGCCGCCCATGGCCACGCCGTTGACCGCCGCGATCACCGGCTTGAAGAGGTTGAAGCGGGAGGTGAGCCCGGCGAAGCCCGAGGCGACGAAGCCGCGCTTGCCGCCGCCCGCCTGGAACTTCAGGTCATTGCCGGCGCTGAAGGCGCGGTCGCCGGCGCCGGTGACGATGGCCACCCATTGATCGGGGTCGGCATCGAACTCGTTCCAGACCTGCTCCAGCTCGAGGTGCGCCGGATAGTGCAGCGCGTTCATGACCTCGGGACGGTTGAGGGTGACGATGGTGAGGTGGCCTTCTCGTTCGACCTTGCAGAATTCGGGCATGGGGCTCTCCTGGGGCGGGTGAGGCCGCAGTGTATGCCCGGACGCGCGGGGGCTCAGCCCGGCGCGGCGAAGAATCGGCACAGGTCGATGCGTCGCTCGATCTCGGCGGTCATCTCGGCCCAGGCCTGGTTGTCGCGCGCCTTGAAACGGCGCTGGAAGGACGGCTCCTGCAGCTTTTCGGGCAGGGCGTCGATGGACGGGATGATGTCGGCCTCGCCCGTGATGCGGGCCACCCGTGTCTGCCAGCGCCGGGGATCGGCGATCGCGGCCTGGGCGAAGCGCACCCCGCTGCGGTCGGCGGCCAGGTCGGCAAACGAGAAGCCCGAGCCACCGCGCGAGTCGAGCACCTCCTTGAAGACCCCGATCGCGTCGGCGGTACCCGAGCCGGCCTCCAGGGTGATGGCTGCCGAGACCAGCCAGTGCTGGGCGAGGTCCTGGCGGCCGCGCGCCACGGGAATCACCGGCTTGCCCGGCGGCACCGAGATGCCCAGCAGCCGTGCCGCAAGCTCGGGCTTTTCGCTGGCATGGACGGCCAGGGCGAGCATGGCGGCCCGGTTCTCGGCGCGCGGATCGCCGCCGCGCGCGGCCGCCTCGGCGACCACCGACTGCACCACCATGACCAGCCCCGCGCCGCCAGCCGGGCCCAGACGGCGTGCGATGTGCGCGAGGTAGTGGTCTACACGGGCGCGCTGCTCGGCGCCGAGCATGCCGCCGGACTGGCCGGCGCCACGCAGCTGCGCGAGCAGGTCGGCCTGCGGCTGCACGCGCAGGTCGACCAGGTCTCGCCCGATTGCCCAGCCGCTGGTGGCTGCCAGGCCGGCGCGCAGCGCCGCGAGAGTCTGGGGCGAGATGATGAAGCGCTGGGCGAGCGACCAGAGATGGTCGAGCATCCAGCGATTGACCGGCACCCGGCCGATGCTGCCCGCGACAGCATGCAGCTGGCCCTCATGGGACTCGAGCCGCAGCCCGAGCGTGGTGGCCTTGCCGAGCGGGCCGGCGGGCACCCGCAGTGAGACTCGCACCCATGCAGCGCCGTGCTCGAGACTTACCCGGGCGCCGATGCCATGCTCGGGCAGGGCCCGCTGCAGGCCCTGCTGGAGCAGCAGATCGAGATCGCGGGCGGTGAGCTTCAGCGGCAGGGCGGGCGCACCGGCCTTGCGGGGATCAGGCATGCTCACCTGGCGGCGCAGGCGCTCGAGGTCGGCCACCGTGAGGGCCGGCGCCGGCCCGGGGTGAGGGCGCTCGTCGAGCACCATCACCGAGAGCACCAGGGTGGCCAGCACCAGCTGGGCGAGCAGCACCGCGATCACGATCGTCAGGCGCGACATCAGCGCTCCTCCTGCAGGCCACTGCACCGCGCCTGCCACGGCGATTGACCTGCCTTGCCTGCCCACCGATACTCCAGCGCCATTTCCGTCCCCCGCGAGCTGCCTGCGATGTTCCCCTCCGATGCCCGCCGTGGCAAGCCTGTCGGCCCGACGGACGCGCGCGAGGATGCGCCCGCGCCCGGCTGGCGGCTCACCGTCTACACCATCATCTTCGAGGCCGACACCCGCGCCGGCCGGCTGTTCGACCTCGCCCTGATCTGGCTGATCCTGGTGAGCATCGCGGTGGTGGTGCTCGACAGCGTGGCGCCGATCCGCGCCCGCTTCGGCCCGGCCCTGAATGCCGCGGAATGGGTGTTCACCCTGATCTTCACGCTGGAGTACCTGGCCCGCCTGGCCTGCGTGCGCCGGCCGATGCGCTATGCGCTGAGCGTGTTCGGCCTGATCGACCTGATCGCGCTGCTGCCCACCTGGCTCGCCATCCTGATGCCCGAGCTGAGCGCGCTGATCGATGTCCGGGTGCTGCGCCTGCTGCGGGTCTTCCGCATTCTGAAGCTCGGCGCCTATGTGGCCGAGTACGGTGCGCTCGGCCGCGCGCTGGCCGCCTCACGGCGCAAGATCCTGGTGTTCCTGTCCTTCGTGCTGATGGTGACGCTGGTGATGGGCACGCTGATGTACGTGGTGGAGGGCCCGGCCCACGGCTTCACCAGCATCCCGGTGGGCGTGTACTGGGCGATCACCACCCTCACCACCGTGGGCTTCGGCGACATCACCCCGAAGACCGATCTCGGCCGGCTCATCGCCTCGGTGATGATGCTGCTCGGCTGGGGGACGCTGGCGGTGCCCACCGGCATCGTGAGCGCGGAGTTCACCGCCCTGCGCACGCTGCGTGAGCCGACCACCCGCACCTGCCATGAGTGCCTGAGCGAGGGCCACGCCGCCACCGCGAAGTTCTGCCGCGACTGCGGCGCCGAACTGCCGCCCTACCGCACCGACCTGCGCGGCTGAGCTCAGCCGCCGGACTCCGGCGGGCCGCTGACCTCGAAGCGCCAGTGCTCGCCGTTGCGCCGGATCCAGCCCCCGGTGGGCGAGGCGAAGTGCGTGCCGAGCACCAGCACCGGCTGGTCGGCGTGGCGGCCGAGGAACTCGCGCCGCGTGAGCCGCGCCGCTTCGGGGTCGCTGTCGAAGTTGTTGCGGATGTCGGGCTCGCTGCACTGGATGGGATGGTGCATGAGGTCGCCGGTGATGACCGCCTGCGCGCCCTCCGACTGGATGCGCACGCTGACATGGCCCGGGGTGTGGCCCGGCGTGGGCTCGAGCCAGACCTCGTCGGTGAGGCGATGGTCCATCTCGACCAGATCGGCGAGGCCGGCCTCGACGATCGGGCGCACCGAGTCGCCGAGAATGTCGTCGTCATCGGGTCCGGGCTTCTCGGCCGACCAGTGGCCCCATTCGACACGGCCGAACAGGTAGCGCGCATTCGGGAAGGTGGGTACCCAGCGGTCATCGACCAGCCGCGTGTTCCAGCCGACATGGTCGACATGCAGGTGGGTGCACAGCACGGTGTCGATCGACTCGGCCGGCAGGCCGGCCTCGGCCAGGCGCTGCAGGAACGGGGTCTGCAGTCGGTTCCAGCCCCGCACCCGGCGCGGCTTGTCGTTGCCCACGCAGGTGTCGACGATGATGCGTTTGCCCTGCGATTCGATGATGAAGGCATGCACCGAGGCGAAGAGCTTGCCGTCCTCGGTGGCGAAGTGCGGGCGCAGCCAGGCGTGACGCCGCACGAACTCGGGATTGGCCGCCGGGAACAGGAACATGCCCGAGGTGGGCACGCCGTCGGATTCGACCACCTTGGTGATCCGGACGGCGCCGATCTGCCAGGTCTTCATGCGGATCTCCGGGGGGCGCTCTGGCCGTCGCGCGGCAGCTGGTTGAAGGGCACGCCCTTGTCGACCCGGACATCGCCGGGCAGGCCGAGCACCCGCTCGGCGATGATGTTGCGCAGGATCTCGTCGGTGCCGCCGGCGATGCGCATGCCGGGCGCGTACAGGAAGGCCTCCTGGAACCAGGCCTGCATCGGCGTGAGCTCGGCGTCCATCACCGCGCCCGACATGCCGAGCAGGTCGGTGCCGAAGGTGGCGATCTCCTGCAGCTTGCCGGCGCTGACCACCTTGGCGATCGAGGCCTCGGGGCCCGGGGTCTGCCCGCGCGAGAGCGCGGTGATGCTGCGAAAGCGGGTGTACTTCAGACCCTGCGTGCGCACATACCAGTCGGCCAGCCGCTCGCGCACCGCGGCATTGCCGAGCGCCGGCTCGCCGTCGATCTCGAGCCCGCGGGCGAGCGCCAGGATGTCGGCGCTGTCGGGCCCCGGCGCCTCGCCCACCGCCAGACGCTCGTTCATCAGCGTGGTGATCGAGACCTTCCAGCCCGCGCCCACCGCGCCCAGGCGCTGCGCGTCGGGGATGCGGACATCGGTGAAGAAGACCTCGTTGAAGTTGGAGGTGCCCGAGATCTGCCGGATGCGGCGCACCTCCACGCCAGGCGACTTCATGTCGAGGAAGAACATGGTCAGGCCGTCGTGCTTGGCGGCATTGGGGTCGGTACGCACCAGCAGCAGGCCCCAGTCGGCGTAGTGCGCGCCCGAGGTCCAGATCTTCTGGCCGTTGATCACCCAGTCGTCGCCATCGCGCTCGGCGCGGGTGCGCAGGCCGGCCACATCGGAACCGCCAGCGGGCTCGGAGAAGAGCTGGCACCAGATCTCCTCGCCGCGCAGCGCCGGGCGCACATGCCGCTCGAGGTGGGCCGGGCTGCCATAGGCGATCAGCGTGGGGATGCACATGCCCAGGCCGATCTCGAAGTAGCCGCGGGGCACCGCGAAGCGGGCCTCCTCCTGGCTGTAGATCACCTGCTGGATGGGCGTGCCGCCGCGGCCGCCGAATGTCGGGTCCCAGGTGATGCCGGCAAAGCCGGCGTCGGCCTTGCGGGCCTGCCAGGCCTTGCCGCGGGCGAGCGCCTCGGGGCCCTCGGCATAGCGGGTGCGCTGCGCCGGCTCGTCATCGCGGCGCGGCGTGGCATTGGCCTGCAGGAAGGCCCGGGCCTCGGCGCGGAAGGCGGCTTCGTCGGCGGTGTCGTTGAAGTCCATGGCGGTGTCCTCGGCTCAGGCGGCGGCCTGGCCGCTCCAGAGCGTGACCAGGCGGTTCTTCCAGTGGGGGTTGCTGCCGAGTTGCGCGGCCAGCAGGCGGGATCGGCGATAGAAGAGGTGGCAGTCCATGTCCCAGGTGAAGCCCATGCCGCCGTGGGTCTGGATGTTCTCCTTGGCCGCAAGGTGGAAGGCATCGGTGGCCGCCACGCGGGCGGTGGCTGCGGCCAGCGGCAGCTCGGGCGCCTCCTGGGCGAGCGCCCAGGCACCGTAGTAGGCGTTCGAGCGCGCGAGTTCGTTGGCGATGTAGACATCGGCGAGCTTGTGCTTGATCGCCTGGAAGGAGCCGATCGGCCGCCCGAAGGCATGACGGTCTTTCGCGTAGGCGGTGGCCGCCTCCAGGCAGGCGCTGGCGCCGCCCACCTGCTCGAAGGCGAGCAGCACCGCCGCGCGATCGAGCAGGTGTTCGATGCCCGCCCAGCCCGCGAGGCCGTTGCCCAGGGGTTCGGCGGGCGCTGCCTCGAAGCGCAGCCGCGCCTGGTTGCGCGAGGGATCGAGCCCGCGCAGGGGGCTGCGGGTGACGCCCGGCCCGCCTAGCTCGACCAGATGGAGCCCCGGCGCCCCCTGTTCATCGAGCGCGGCCACCACCGCGATGTCGGCGGCCTCGCCATCGACCACGGGCCACTTCTCGCCGCTCAGCCGGCCCGCCTGCACCCGCGCGCCAATGCCGCCCGGACGCGGATTGCCAGCGCCCTCGGCGAGCGCAAAGCAGCCGATGCGGCTGCCTTCGGCGAGGCCGGGCAGCCAGGTGCGGCGCTGGGCTTCGCTGCCGTGGCGCAGCAGCGCATCGGCCGCCAGGCACACCGAGGATGAAAAGGGCACCGGCGCCAGCACCCGGCCGACCTCCTCGGCCAGCACGCACAAGGCCTCGGCGCCCATGCCTGCGCCACCGTATTCCTCGGGCAGCGCGGCGCCGAGCCAGCCCATCTCGGCCATGCCCTGCCACAGGCTGCGC
>NZ_CEXFHW010000004.1:0-56101 GCF_982640115.1 Quisquiliibacterium sp.
GAGGTCGACATCGGTCCAGCCGGTGAACCGGTTCTCGAGGTTCCACTGGCTTTCGCCATGGCGCAGCAGCACGAGGGTGTGGGGCATGATCGGGGCGGGGTGATGAGGGGGCGGGTGCGGCGCATGGCCGCGCCAGACCCGAAGGATACCGGGGTCGGCGTCCGGGCTTGGCTTATACTCGGTGCACAAGCCGTCCGGGTACCCGTTCGGCCTGTGCCGGTTCTGCCGGCCCGTCCCGCCGCGCGCGCCGCGCCGGCCGTGTCCCTCCCGCTGGTCGCCCTACCCCGCCCGTGAATTTCGTCACCGAGAACATCGTCCTCATCGCCATCGCGTTCGTCTCGGGCGCGATGCTGCTGTGGCCCGCCATCCAGCGGCGCACCGGCGGCCCGGCCCTCGACAGCCTGGCTGCCACCCGTCTCATCAACGACGCCCATGCCGTGGTGCTCGACATCCGCGACGCCAAGGAGTTCGAGGCCGGCCACCTGCCCAACGCACGCCACATACCGCTGGCCGAGCTCGCTGGTCGGGCTGGCGAGCTGCCGGCAGGCAAGCCGGTGCTGGTCTGCTGCAACACCGGGCAGCGCTCGGCCGGTGCGGCCGGCGTGCTGCGCAAGGCCGGTCGCGACCAGGTCTTCAACCTCGCCGGTGGCCTGCAGGCCTGGCGCCAGGCCGGCCTGCCGGTGGTACGGCAGTAGCCGGCGCGCCGCTTGCGCTGCCGCCCCCGCCCGCCGCGTCCATCACCCGCCGCCGTCAGCCCCCGCCGTCCAGGCCGTTCTCACCCAGGAGCCCGCCATGACCGCCAGAGTCACCATGTACAGCACCTCGGTCTGCCCCTACTGCGTCCGCGCCGAGCAGCTCCTGCGCCAGCGTGGCGTGGCCGAGATCGACAAGATCCGCATCGACGCCGATCCCGCGCTGCGCGACGAGATGATGGCCCGCACCGGCCGTCGCACCGTGCCCCAGATCTACATCGGCGACACCCATGTCGGCGGCTTCGATGACCTCGCCGCCCTCGACCGTGCCGGCGGCCTCGTGCCCCTGCTGGCCGGCTGAGCGCCCGCCCTCTCTCCAGGAACCGCCATGTCCGCCCAGCCCAGCACCGACACCGTCTTCGGCATCCAGCGCATCTACCTCAAGGATCTCTCCCTCGAGATCCCCAACGCGCCCCAGGTCTTCCTCGAGACCCAGGCGCCCGCGGTCGAGATCCAGCTCGATGTCGGCGCCCAGACCGTGGCCGATGGCATCCACGAGGCCACCGTCACCGTCACCATCACCACCCGCATCGGCCAGAACACCGCCTTCCTGGTCGAGGCCAAGCAGGCCGGCATCTTCGAGATCCGCAACCTGCCGGACGAGCAGCTGCCGCTGGTGCTGAACGTGGTGTGCCCGAACATCGTCTACCCGTACCTGCGGGCCAATGTGGCCGATGTCATCCAGCGCGCCGGCTTTCCGCCCATGCACATGGCCGAGATCAACTTCGAGGCGCTGTACCAGCAGCGCCTGGCGCAGCAGCAGGCCGAAGAGGCCGCCGCCCGGCCGGGCATCTACGTGCCCAACGGGGCGCGCTAGCCGCCTGCCGGCACTGGTTCGTGGCTGCCTCGCTGCCCGTTCGCGTCCTGTGCCTGCTGGCCGGCGGTCTGCTGTCCGCGGCGGCGGCGGCCTCGGAGTACCGGTCTGTGGGTGTGGCGGCGGCCGTCCTCTATGACGCCCCCTCGCCGCAGGCTCGCAAGCTCTGGCTCGCGCCGCGCCACTCGCCGCTCGAAGTGGTGTCCACGGTGAACCAGTGGGTCAAGGTGCGCGACGCCTCGGGTGATCTCGCCTGGGTCGAGCGCGGCGATCTCTCCGCCACCCGCACCGTGGTCACCCGTCTGCAGGCCGGCGTGCGCAGCGCCGGGCAGGAAGGCGCCGAGGTGCTGTTCACCGCCGATCGCGGCGTGGCCCTTGAGCTGCTCGACCCGGCCCTGGTCTCGGGCTGGGTCCGGGTGCGCCACCGCGACGGCACCGCCGGCTGGGTGCGCGCGGCCGACGTCTGGGGTCTCTGAGAGCGCGCGGTGCGGATTGCCGTGCTGGGGGCGGGCGCCTGGGGAACCGCGTTGGCCGTGCACGCTGCGGCGGCCCATGCCGTGCTGCTGCATGCTCGCGACGCTTTGCAGGCGGCCCGTCTGCAAGGCGATCGCCGCAATGAGCGCTATCTGCCCGGGGTCGTCCTGCCGTCGGCGCTTCAGGCCAGTGCCAGTCTCGGCGCGCTGATCGATTTCCTGGCCGAGGCGGGTCCGCGCGACGGGCTGCTGGTGATCGGCACCTCGGTGGCCGGGCTGCGGCCCTCGCTCACCGCATTGCGTGATGCCGCGGGTGCGCGCCTCGCGCAGGTGCCGCTGCTGTGGCTGTGCAAGGGGCTCGAACGCGACACCGGCAGCCTGCCGCACCAGGTGTTGGCGCAGGTCTGGCCCGAGGCGGTCGGCGCGCCACTGTCCGGGCCGAGCTTCGCGCAGGAGGTTGCCGCAGGGCTGCCGGTGGCGCTCACCGTCGCCGGGCCGCCACCGGTGGTCGAGGCGGCGCTGCGCGGTCTGCACCACGGCGCGGTGCGCCTGTACCGCTCCGACGATGTGGTTGGCGTCGAGATCGGCGGGGCGCTCAAGAATGTCATCGCCATCGCCGCGGGCATCTGCGACGGACTGGCCCTGGGCCACAACGCCCGGGCGGCGCTGATCACCCGCGGGCTGGCCGAGATCGCCCGCTTCGGCGTCGCCCGCGGCGCGCGGCCCGAGACCTTCATGGGGCTCACCGGCCTGGGCGATCTCGTGCTCACCTGCACCGGAGACCTCTCCCGCAACCGCCGGGTCGGGATGGCACTGGCCGCCGGCACACCGCTGCCGCAGGTGCTGGCCGATCTCGGCCATGTCGCCGAGGGCGTGCCCTGCACCGCCGAGCTGCTGCGCCAGGCCGCCGAGGCGGGCGTCGAGGTGCCGATCGCGGCGGCGGTGCAGGCGGTCATGGATGGCCGGCTGAGCGCCCGTGAGGCGGTGCTGGCCCTGCTGGCTCGCGAGCCGCGGCATGAGTAGCGGCGCCGCGCGTGCGGTCTGCGTCTTCTGCGGCGCCAAGAGCGGCAATGATCCGCGCTGGGTGAACGCGGCCTTCGACTTCGGCCGGGCGCTGGCTGCCCGCGGCTGGACGCTGGTCTATGGCGGCGGCAATGTCGGCCTGATGGGCGCGCTGGCCGACGGGGCGCTCGCCGGCGGCGGCGAGGTGGTGGGGGTGATCCCGCGCAAGCTGGTGGAGCGCGAGGTGGCGCATCGCGGCCTCACCCGGCTGGAGGTGGTTGCCGACATGGCCGAGCGCAAGACCCGGATGATCGCCATGTCGGACGCCTTCGTGTCCCTGCCCGGCGGGTTGGGCACGCTCGATGAGCTCTTCGAGGTGCTCACGCTGGCGCAGATCGGCTACCACGCCAAGCCCTCGGCGCTGTTCAATCTCGAGGGCTACTGGGATCCGCTGCTTGCCGCCTGCCGGGCGATGGTCGAGGCCGGCTTCGTGCACGACGCCGATCTGCGCACCCTGCGCGCCGCCGACAGCATCGAGACCACGCTCGACGCGATCGCCGGCTGAGGCCCTCTCAGGGCGCCATGCCCTCGAAGCCGAACTGCCGCCAGGCCTCGAAGACCGTCACCGCCACCGCATTCGAGAGATTCAGGCTGCGGTTGCCCGGACGCATCGGCAGCCGCAACTGCTGCCCGGGCGCGAACTGCGCCAGCACCGCCTCGGGCAGACCTTCGGTCTCGCTGCCGAAGACCAGCCAGTCGCCGCGCGCGAAGCGCACCTCGTCGGGCCTGCGCGTGCCGCGGGTGGTCAGGGCGAACAGCCGTCCGCCGGCGCTGGCGGCGAGCAGTGCCGGCCAGTCCTCATGCACGGTCATGCGGGTGAACTCGTGGTAGTCCAGTCCGGCGCGGCGCATGCGGGCGTGGTCGATCGGAAAGCCGAGCGGGCGCACCAGATGCAGGCTGGCGCCGGTGTTGGCGCACAGCCGGATCACATTGCCGGTGTTCGGCGGGATCTGCGGATGGACGAGGACGACGTGGATCACGGCTGGGCGGTCGATGGGCGCGGGCCGCCATGGTGCCAGTCCGGGCAACGACGGCGCTGTCTGGCCGTGTCGGGCCGGGGTTTGTGGGTGTCGGGCTTGCCGGCCTTGGCCGGCGTGGCTCTGCGGGCCGCGTGCGTGTCGACGAGGCGCTCGTGGAGCCGTCGGTATCGGCTCAGGCGGTTCGCGCGACCGCCGCGAGGATCACCCGCCGCACCCCGGCGGCGATCAGCGTCCGGGCTGCGGCATCGGCGGTTGCGCCGGTGGTGATCACATCGTCGACCAGCACCACCTGCGCCGGCAGGCGAATGGGTCGAGCCCGGAAGGCATCGCGCAGGTTGCGGCTGCGGGCGGCCTGGTCGAGACGCGACTGCGCCTCGGTGGCCCGCACCCGCGTCAGCGCCGGCAGCACCGGCAGGCCCAGGCCGGCGGCAAGCCCGCGGGCCAGGACGCCCGCCTGATCGAAGCCGCGCTCGCGCAGCCGTCCGGCCGACAGCGGCACGGCCACCACGGCGGCTTGCCCGTCGGTCGCCGCCTCAGCGCGGGTTCCCGCCTCGCTGGTGGCTGCCGGTGCGTGCCGCCGTGCCGCCCCCGGCGCGGTCTGCGGCGTCGCCCCCAGCGCCGTTCGCAGCGCCGGGGCCAGGCCCAGCCGAAGCTCGCGGCCGAGCGCGTGCGCCAGGCCGAGCTGGCGGTCGAACTTGACGGCACCGATCAGGCGGTCGAGCGGCGGTGCGTAGTCGGCCAGCACGCAGCAGGCTTCGAAGGCGAATCTCTGCGCGGTGCAGGCGGTGCAGCCCGTTGCGCTCAGGCCCAGCGCACAGCGCGGGCAACGCGCGCGCGCCCGGCCAGGCAGGGCGAGTCGGCAGTGCCGGCAAAGGCCCGCGCCGGGCTGGCGCAGCGGCCCCTCGCACAGCGCGCAGGCCCTCGGCAGCCAGGCATCGAGGGCCGTGCCCAGGGCAGGCGCTGCGCGACGCCAGAGGCCGGCGGCGACACCGGGTGCGGTGAGCCGGGGTGCGGCGACATCCGGTGCGGCGACATCCGGTGCGGCGACACGGGGTTTGGCGAGTCGGGTCATGATGAGCCGGGGCATGCCGGGGAGCTTAGCGGGCCGCGCCTATACTGCGGGGCGATGCTCGAACCCTGCGACCTAGACCGCAAGGCCTTGCGCCTGCAGGCCGAGCGACGCGCGGCCGACCCGGCCGAGCGCGACTTCATCGCCCGCGAGGTCCATGGCCGCATGCTCGAGCGGCTGGACTTCGTCCGCCTCGCGCCGTCGCTGGTCCTCGATGTGGGCTGCGGCCGTGCGGCCGGCAGCTCGGCCCTGGCAGCCCGCTACCCTCAGGCCCTGTGCCTGGCGATCGACCTTTCGCCCGCGGCGCTGCGGCACGGCCGCATCGCGCCGCCGCGCGCCGGGCCGGCCGCCCGCCTGGCCGGCTGGCTGCGCCAGGCCCTCGCCCCGTCGTCCCCGACGCCCGGCGAACGCCCCGCCGGCCCGCCTGCCCTGCTGGCGGCCGACACCCACCGGCTGCCGCTGCCGGATGCCTGCGCCGACCTGATCTGGTCGAACCTCGCCTGGCACCAGTTTGTCGATCCGCTGGCGGTGCTGGCCGAGTGGTACCGGGTGATCCGTCCCGGGGGGCTGCTGATGTTGTCGGCCTTCGGGGTCGATACCCTGCGTGGCCTGCCCGGGATGGCGGCAGACGCCGCCCGGTTCCCGGACATGCACGACATCGGCGATGCGCTGGTCTCGGCCGGTTTCGCCGAGCCGGTGATGGATGCCGAGCGGATCGCTCTGGGCTACCGCAGCCCGCATGACCTGATCGCCGAGTGGCGGGCGGCGCTCGGCGGCAATCCGCGGGCCGACCGTCGTCGCGGCCTTGCCGGGCGCGCCGGCTTCCAGCGGGCGCTCGACGCGCTCGCGGCCCATCGCGACGCCGAGGGCCTGATCCCGGTCGGTCTGGAGCTCATCCACGGCCATGCCTGGTGTCCGCCGCAGAAGAAACTGCCCGCCGGCCTGGCGCCAGTTCGTTTCATTAACCGCAACGACGCAGGGGCTGTGCCCAGGCCCCGCGAGGAATGAACCTCGGCTGCGCCCGGGAGGCGACGGCAGACGGCTCGGGTGGAAGTCCGGCGACGCCGCGGATTTTGCCCAGTCCATCAGCCCCCGTATAATGCAGCGCAACACGCGGTTGCCGTGCCGGAGCCCCCGGCGCGGGCCGTACGCCTCTCGTCCAGCCATGCCGTATCGGTGGGTCCATCAGGCGCAAGCCGGTTCGCAGCAGTGGCTTCTGCGGCGTAATTGCGCCCTGTCGCCCCGGCAACTGGCGGCCTGCTTTGCGGCCGTTGGTGTCGTCACCCTGCTGATCTCGGCGGTGTTCGCGGCCCAGGGTGCCTGGCTGGTGGTGCCCTTCGCGGGCATCGAACTGGTGGCGCTGGCGGTTGCCTTCCTGGTCCATGCCAGGCACGCGGGCGACTACGAGCGCATCGTCCTGGCGGATGGCAGCGTGCTGGTGGAACGGTTGCACGGCGGCAGCCTGGCGCGGGTCGAGTGCCAGGCCTCGTGGGTGAGGGTGGAGTACCAGGGCGCCAGGCGGGAGCTCATCCGGCTGGTGGCTGCGGGCAGGGAGATGGCCGTCGGGCGGTTCGTGCCCGACGCCGAACGCACCCGGCTGGCGCGTGAACTGCGCGCCTCGATCGCCGGCTGGCAGGTTTAGCTGACGGGAACTCGGAACGAGACATGGCACGACACACTGGTGAACGCATGATCCTCAAGAAACTTGCCCACTGGGCCACCGCTGCGCTCGTTTCGGGCGCCTCGGGGCTCGCCATGGCCGTGTCCGACATGCCGGGCGGCCCGCGGGTCAACCAGCTCAACATCGCCGACCCGGTCACCGCCATCGCGCGCGGCCAGCACTGGATCCACAACGTGCTGCTCTGGGTCTGCCTCGCCATCTTCGTGGCGGTGTTCGCGGTGATGTTCTATTCCATCTTCGCCCATCGCAAGTCGAAGGGCGCCCAGTCGGCCGACTTCCACGAGAGCACCTCGGTCGAGATCGCCTGGACCGTCGTGCCCTTCATCATCGTGGTCGCGCTCGGCGTGATCGCCACCGGTGATGTGGTCGCCCAGAAGGACACCTCCAATGCCGACCTCACCGTCAAGGCCACCGGCTATCAGTGGAAATGGGGCTACGACTACCTGAAGGGTGAGGGCGAGGGCATCACCCTGCTCTCCACCCTGGCCACCCCGCGCGAGCAGATCGAGGACAAGAACTACCCCGATGCCCGTGCCAAGCGCGAAGCCAACCCCACCTACCTCATGGAGGTGGACAACCCGCTGGTGGTGCCGGTGGGCAAGAAGGTGCGTGTGATCACCACCGCCAACGATGTCATCCACGCCTGGATGGTGCCGGCCTTCGGCGTCAAGCAGGACGCCATCCCCGGCTTCGTGCGCGACACCTGGTTCCGCGCCGAGAAGGTGGGCACCTATCGGGGTCAGTGCGCCGAGCTCTGCGGCAAGGACCACGCCTTCATGCCCATCGTGGTCGAGGTCAAGTCCGAGGAGGACTACCGCAAGTGGGTCGAGGCCAAGAAGAAGGAGATCCTCGCCCGCCAGGACGACCCGAACAAGGAGTGGCTGGTCGCCGACCTGCAGGCCCGAGGCGAGAAGATCTACGCCGCCAACTGCGTGGCCTGCCATCAGGCCACCGGCAAGGGCGTGCCCGGCGCCTTCCCGGCGCTCGAGGGCAGCAAGCTCGTGCTCGGGCCGCAGGATGGTCAGATCGAGCTGCTCCTCAAGGGCAAGGCCGGCACGGCCATGGCCTCCTTCAAGCAGCTCTCCGACACCGAGCTGGCTGCGGTCATGACCTACACCCGCAATGCCTGGTCCAACAAGGCCGAGGACAACATCATCCAGCCCAAGGAAGTCCTCGCCGCCCGCGGCAAGTAATCGAGCGCCGGCCGGGTTGCCTGCGGGCGCCGGCCGCACCGCCTTTTCCCGAGATTCATCAGGAGCCGATCCATGAGTGCAGTGCTCGACCACCACGACGATCACGACCACGCGCATGACCATCCCCATGGCTGGCGGCGCTGGCTGTATGCCACCAACCACAAGGACATCGGCACGATGTACCTGTGGTTCTCGTTCACCATGTTCATCGTGGGTGGCCTGAACGCGCTGCTGCTGCGCACCGAGCTGTTCCAGCCCGGCCTGCAGATCGTCAACCCCGAGTTCTTCAATCAGCTCACCACCATGCACGGGCTGATCATGGTGTTCGGCGCGATCATGCCGGCCTTCGTGGGCTTCGCGAACTGGCAGATCCCGCTCATGATCGGCGCGTCCGACATGGCGTTCGCGCGCATGAACAACTTCAGCTTCTGGCTGCTGCCCCCGGCGGCGCTGCTGCTGATCGTGTCGTACTTCGTGCCGGGCGGCGCCACCGCCGCGGGCTGGACCCTCTACGCCCCGCTGTCGGTGCAGATGGGCCCGGGCATGGACCTCGGCATCTTCGCCATGCACATCATGGGCGCGAGTTCCATCATGGGCTCGATCAACATCGTCACCACCATCCTGAACATGCGCGCACCCGGCATGACGCTGATGAAGATGCCGCTGTTCGTCTGGACCTGGCTGATCACCGCCTACCTGCTGATCGCGGTCATGCCGGTGCTCGCCGGGGCGATCACCATGGTGCTCACCGACCGCCACTTCGGCACCAGCTTCTTCAACGCGGCCGGCGGCGGCGACCCGGTGATGTACCAGCACATCTTCTGGTTCTTCGGGCACCCCGAGGTCTACATCATGATCCTGCCGGCCTTCGGGATCGTGTCCGAGATCATCCCCACCTTCGCCCGCAAGCGTCTGTTCGGCTACAGCTCCATGGTCTACGCCACCGCGTCGATCGCGATCATGTCGTTCATCGTGTGGGCCCACCACATGTTCACCACCGGCATGCCGGTGACCGGGCAGCTGTTCTTCATGTATGCCACCATGCTGATCGCCGTGCCCACGGGCGTGAAGATCTTCAACTGGGTGGCCACCATGTGGCGCGGGTCGATGACCTTCGAGACCCCCATGCTGTTCGCGATCGGTTTCATCTTCGTGTTCACCATGGGCGGGCTCACCGGCATCATCCTGTCGGTCGCGCCCCTGGACATCGCCCTGCACGACACCTACTACGTGGTGGCCCACTTCCACTACGTGCTGGTCGCGGGCTCGCTCTTCGCGCTGTTTGCCGGCACCTACTACTGGCTGCCCAAATGGACCGGCCACATGTACAGCGAGTCGCTGGGCAAGTGGCACTTCTGGCTCAGCCTGATCACCTTCAACATCACTTTCTTCCCGATGCACTTCCTCGGTCTGGCGGGCATGCCGCGTCGCTATGCCGACTACCCGATGCAGTTCGCCGACTTCAATGCGCTGGTCACCGTGGGTGCCTTCGGTTTCGGCCTGTCGCAGCTGGTGTTCCTGTGGGCGGTGATCAAGTGCATCAAGGGTGGCGAGAAGGCGGCCGACAAGCCCTGGGAAGGCGCTCAGGGTCTGGAGTGGACGCTGCCCAGCCCGGCGCCCTTCCACACCTTCGAGACCCCGCCGGTCGTCAAGTGAGCGTCGAGGGCCGCGCCATGAGCACCATCAGACCCCGCAGCAACCTGCGCACGGCGCTGGTGCTGCTGTCGGTGGCGGCGGTCTTCTTCGCGGGCGTGATCGTCAACCGCGTGCTGTTCGGATCGTGAACCTCTCCATCGCCAACTGGCATCTGTCGGTCAAGCTGCTGGTCATCGCCCTGGCGATGTTCGGGTTCGGCTATGCCATGGTGCCCATCTACCGGGCGATCTGCGAGGTCACCGGCGTGGGCCTCATGACCCAGCGTGACGAGAAGGCTGCCGACTTCGCCCGCAACACCCAGGTGGACACTTCCCGCTCGGTCGTCGTTGAATTCGATGCCAACAGCCGGGGCGCCTGGACCTTCCGGCCTCGGGTGCCGTCGGTCACGGTGCATCCGGGCGAACTGGTCACGGTGGTGTACGAACTCACCAGCATGGTGGGCCGGCCCACCATGGGCCAGGCCATCCCGAGTTACGCGCCCGATGGCTCGGGCAAGTTCTTCCGCAAGCTCGAGTGCTTCTGCTTCAAGCAGCAGGCCCTCGAAGCGAACCAGACCCGGGAGTTCCCGGTGGTGTTCGTGGTCGATCCCAAGCTGCCGGCCGATGTCACCACCATCACGCTGTCCTACACCTTCTTCGAAGTGGCCGGCCAGCCGGGCGTGAAGCCCTCGCCTGCTGCCCCGGTGCAGGGGTCGTGATGGACCGCAACGCTCGCGCCACCTTCGGCCAGACCCTGCGCGCGGTCGGCGCCTCGTTCTTCGGGGTCAGGGGCAGTCGCGCCCACCAGGCTGACATGCGCAGCCTGAACCCGGTGCATGTGATCATCGCCGGCATCGGCATGGCGGCTCTCTTCGTGCTGGCCCTTCTGCTCATCGTGCGGATGGTTGTCCGATGACCTGTCCGCATTCCCGCCGCCCCTCGGGGGCCGGCCTCACCCTTATCCAGAACCGCTCCGGAATCCACCAGGGAGACACCGCATGAGTGCAGCGTCCCACGGCATTGCGCCGTATTACTTCGTTCCCAGTCCCTCCCAGTGGCCGGCGGTCGGTTCCGTCGCGCTGCTCTCCGCCGGTCTGGGCGCCGCCGGCTGGGTCAATGGCGCGGCCTACGGCCCGTGGCTGCTGACGCTCGGCTTCGCCGTGCTGATCTACATGATGTTCGGCTGGTTTGCCGCGGTGGCCCGCGAGTCCGAGGGTGGTCTCTACAATGACCGGGTCGATGTCTCCTTCCGCTGGAGCATGGGCTGGTTCATCTTCTCCGAGGTGATGTTCTTCGCGGCATTCTTCGGAGCCCTGTTCTATGCCCGCGTGATCACCATGCCCTGGCTGGGCGACCTCGATCACAAGTCGGTGCTCTGGCCGGGCTTCACGGCTGCCTGGCCCAATCTCGGCCCGGCGGGTGTGGTGGAGGCCTTCCAGACGATCGGGCCGTGGCCGATCCCCACCATCAACACCGCCCTGCTGCTCACCTCGGGCGTCACGCTCACCTTCGCCCACCATGCGCTCAAGGACAACCACCGCGGCAGCCTGAAGTTCTGGCTGCTGATCACCGTGCTGCTCGGCGCGGTGTTCCTGTCGCTGCAGGCCTTCGAGTACGCACATGCGTACCAGGACCTCAACCTCAAGCTGTCCTCGGGCATCTTCGGTTCCACCTTCTTCCTGCTGACCGGCTTCCACGGCTTCCATGTGTGCGTGGGCGCGATCATGCTCACCGTGGTGCTGTTCCGCATCCTCAGCGGGCACTTCACCGCCGAGAACCACTTCGCCTTCGAGGCCGCGGCCTGGTACTGGCACTTCGTGGACGTGGTCTGGCTTGGCCTGTACGTGGTGGTCTACTGGCTCTAGGAGCCTGCCACCTGCGCTGCGAACCGGCGCCCCTGGCGGGCGCCAGAGACACCGGGGCTGCCGCGCGCAGCCCCGCGTCTTTTCAGGGAT
This sequence comes from Quisquiliibacterium sp., assembly GCF_982640115.1. Taxonomy (NCBI): domain Bacteria; kingdom Pseudomonadati; phylum Pseudomonadota; class Betaproteobacteria; order Burkholderiales; family Burkholderiaceae; genus Quisquiliibacterium; species Quisquiliibacterium sp. The sequence continues at coordinate 11,614 of NZ_CEXFHW010000004.1, forward strand.
CGATGCCCGGGCAGGGCTGGATTTTCGGGGCCGGGGCGGGTGACTGTGCCGCGCCGGGAGTGTGACGGGCGCCGGTGCCCGGAACGCTCATCCGCCGGTTCGGACCGGGATGCCGGTGCTCTGTATCCAGCCCATCGCATGGGCGAACAGGATCAGCAGGAACAGCAGGACGGAGAATCCCACCCGGAAGCTGAGCGCCCTGGCCACGTTGCGGGTGCGGCCGCGGTCGCGAATCAGAAAAACCATCGCAGAACCGAGGCTCGCGAGGATCAGGACGAAGGCAATCACGACGAGCCATTTCATGGGAACGCATTCTATCCCCCCCGCACCGCCCCCCGAGCCGACATCCCCGGCAGGCGAACGCCCATCGGGTCGGCAGGCCTCGGCCTTCGGAGCCTGGTCTCGACTGATCGCGGCGCTCGGCATGGCTGCGGTGGTGGCCATCACCACCTCGCTCGGGCAATGGCAGCTGCGCCGCGCCGACGAGAAGCGCGCGCTGCAGGCACGGGCCGACAAGGCCGCGCAGCAGGCGCCCCTGCGCATCGGGCGTGACCCTCTGCCCGAACCGGTGGATGGCGTGCCGGTGGCCGTGGTGGGGCGATTCCTGCCGCAGGCAAGCGTCTTCATCGACAACCGTACCCACCAGGGGGTGGCGGGCTTCCATGTGCTCACGCCGGTTAGAATCACGGGTGTGTCCGAGCATGTGATGGTGCTGCGCGGCTGGGTGGCCCGCGATCCGGTCGATCGCAACCGCCTGCCCCCCCTCACCACCCCTGACGGCGAGGTCACGCTCACCGGCATGGCCGAACGGCAGCTCGCCCGAACCCTGGAGCTGGCGGCGGCGCGGCCTCCGGGGCCGGACGAGCGCCTCTGGCAGAACTTCGATCCGGCGGTCTTCACCGCATGGTCAGGCCTGAGCCTGCTGCCGTTCGTGGTGCGTCAGGCGCCCGGCGGAGTGGACGACGGACTGGTCAGGCAGTGGCGGGTTGCCGGCGCCGATGTCGACAAGCACCGCGGCTATGCCGTCCAGTGGTTTGCCATGGCCGCCGCCGCCGGTGCGGTTGCGCTGTACCTGTTTCTGAGCCTTCTGCGTCATGCCCGATCAGCCTCCTCCGCCCGCCACGCCTGACCCCGCTGCACGCCGCCGCAACCGGATCAAGCTGCTGGCCATCCTCGCGGTGTGCGCCTCGCCGGTGATCGCGTCCTATCTCGCCTACTACTTCCTCAAGCCCGAGGGCCGTACCAACTACGGCGAGCTTGTTCAGCCGCAGGTGCCGGTGGCCGGCCTGGCCGTGAGCGAGCTGCCAGGGATGAGGTCATCGGCCCCCGCGCCGGCGCCCGCCGCGCTCTCAACCGCCGCCTCGGCATCATCCGCCCCAGCAACTGCCGCCACACCAACCGCCGCCCCACCAACCGCCGCCCCACCAACCGCCGCCTCGGCAACCGCCGCCCCAGCAACTGAAGCTTCGGCAACTGCCTCATCCGGCACCTCCGGGGAATCCAGCCTCGGCCGGTTCCGCGGCCGCTGGATCATGCTTACCACCACCACCGACGGCCGCTGCGCCGACGACTGTGCCCAGCGCCTGTATGTGATGCGACAGGTGCGGCTGACCACCGGCAAGGACCGCGACCGCATCGAGCGGGTGCTGCTGCTGTCCGCCGACGCACCGGTGCCCACCCTGCCGGAAGGCCATGAAGGCCTGCAGGTGCTGCGCACCGACGCTGCCGCGCTGGCCAGCTTGCGGGCCGCGTCGGCGCCAGACCAGACGCCCGGCATCCTCCTGATCGACCCCCTGGGCAATCTGATGATGCGATTCCCCGCCAATCCTGACGCCAGCCGCATGAAGAAGGACCTTGCCAAGCTGCTGCGCGCGTCGCGGGTGGGGTGAGCGCCATGACGGTCGAATCCTTCACCGACGCAGCCGAGCGCACCCGCCGGGCCCGTGCCAGCCTCTCGCGGGTGCTCGGCTTCGCGGTCGTGCTCACGCTGTGTCTGATCATGCTGGGCGCCTGGGTGCGACTCACCGACGCGGGCCTTGGCTGCCCCGACTGGCCCGGCTGCTACGGCCATCTCACGCCCACGCGCGCCAGCCAGCACATCGCGCAGGCCGTGCAGGACCAGGGCGGCGAACACGGCCCGGTCTCCATGGGCAAGGCCTGGCGCGAGATGATCCACCGCTACATCGCCACCTTCCTCGGCGCGATCATCCTGGGCGTGGCGATCTACAGCGTGTGGCGACGCGCGGCCCTGCGGCAGTCGCCCGCGTTCGCGTTCCTGCTGCTGGGTGTCGTCATGCTGCAGGGCCTGTTCGGCAAGTGGACGGTCACCCTGCTGCTCAAGCCTGCGATCGTCACCGGCCACCTCATCGGCGGCATGCTCACTTTCAGCCTGCTGCTGTGGTTCTGGCTGCGCCAGCAGCCCGCGCCGGCCTGGGTCGATCCCGAGCCGGTGGCCGCTCTGCGCTGGCCGGCGCGTATCGCACTCGCCCTGGTGGCGGGCCAGATCTTCCTGGGGGGCTGGGTCAGCACCAACTACGCGGCACTCGCCTGCACCGACCTCCCCACCTGTCAGGGCGCCTGGTGGCCTACGGTCAACTTCCCGGATGGTTTTCACTTCCTGAGGGAACTCGGCCGCACCGGTGAGGGCGAGTTCCTGCCGATGCCGGCCCTGACCGCGATCCACCTCACCCACCGCATCGGCGCGGTGGTGGTCGCGCTTGGCGTGGGCTGGGTGGGCTGGCGTACCCTGCGTACCCCGGGGGCAGCGCCGCTGGGTGCCGCACTGCTGGCCATGCTGGCGGTGCAATGGGCGCTGGGGCTGTCCAATGTGTGGTTCAGCCTGCCGCTGCCGGTGGCGGTGGCCCACAATGGCGGGGCTGCGGTCCTGCTGGGCCTGACCGTGGTGCTACACTTTCGGGCCCGTCAGGCTCGCCTTCGCGTCTAGCCGCGCGCGCCACACCCCGCTTCGGGATGCACGCCCAGTCTTCCACCGCCCCAGACCTGCGCCGCCTGGCGCTCGACTACCTCGAGCTCACCAAGCCGCGCATCGTGCTGCTCACCGCCTTCTGCGCGCTCATCGGCATGCTGCTGGCCACCGACAGCGCGGTGCCGTGGCCGGTCCTGGTCTTCGGTCTGATCGGCATCTCGCTGCTCGCCGGCAGTGGCTTTGCCTTCAACTGTCTCATCGAGCGCAGCATCGATGCCCGCATGGCGCGCACCCGTGCGCGCCCGCTGGCCCGGGGCGGGGTCAGCGCCACCGGCACGCTGGTGTTCGCGGGCCTGCTCGGCGGGCTGGGTGCCTGGCTGCTCCATGTCTTCGTCAATGACCTCACGCTGTGGCTCACCCTGGCCACCTTCATCGGCTACGCGGTGGTCTACACCGTCATCCTCAAGCCCGCCACGCCGCAGAACATCGTGATCGGCGGTGCCTCGGGTGCCATGCCGCCACTGCTCGGCTGGACCGCCGTGGCCAACGAGGTCGCCGCGCCGGCGCTGGTGCTGTTCCTGATCATCTTCGTCTGGACGCCGCCGCACTTCTGGGCGCTCGCGCTCTATCGGGTGGAGGACTACCGCAAGTCCGGGCTGCCGATGCTGCCGGTCACCCACGGCCCCGAGTTCACGCGGCTGAACATCCTGCTCTACACCGTGCTGCTCATGCCGGTGTCGTTGCTGCCTTTCCTGATCGGCATGAGCGGCTGGCCCTATCTGGTGGCCGCGCTCGCGCTCAGCGGCTACTTCCTGCTGCTCGCCTGGCGGCTCTGGCGCAGCTACTCCGACGCGCTGGCCCGGCGCACTTTCGGCTACTCCATCCAGTACCTTGCCGCGATCTTCGGCGCGCTGCTGCTTGACCACTACCTCTAGCCTGGCGCCGCGCCGCCGCCTTCTGGCGCTGGCCGTGGGTCTGCCGATGCTGCTGGCGGCCTGCCGGCGCGGCAGCCCTGGCTTTGCCGCCACCGATGTCACCGGCGCACCCTTCGGCCGTGAACTGGCGCTCACCGATCACACCGGCAAGCCGCGCACCCTGGCCGATTTCCGCGGTCAGGTGGTGGTGGTGTTCTTCGGTTTCACCCAGTGCCCGGATGTCTGCCCCACCACCCTGGCCGAGATGGCCCAGGCGCTGGCCTCGCTGGGCGACCGCGCCGGCAAGGTCCAGGTGCTGTTCGTGACGCTCGACCCCGAGCGCGACACCCAGGCCCTGCTCGCGCAGTATGTGCCCGCCTTCAATCCGCGCTTCATCGGGCTGCGCGGCAGCCCCGAGGAGATCGACCGCGCCGCGCGCGAGTTCAAGGTCTTCTACCAGAAGGTCAACGGCAGCACCCCGGGCAGCTACAGCATCGATCACACCGCCGGCAGCTATGTGTTCGATCCGGCGGGCCGGCTGCGGCTCTTCGTGAAGCACGCCCAGGGCGTCGCCCCACTCGCGGCCGACATCGGCAAGCTGCTCGACGGCGCCTGAGCCGGGCCTGGCCTCGCCCCGAACCCGGCCAGCCCCGGCTGCCGCCACCCGGTCCGACTGGGCTCTCAGGGATCGCGGCCTTCACGCCAGGCCGCCAGCAGGCTGGCGCCCAGGATCAGCGCGGCCCCGATCAGCGCGCGGTTGCCCGGCATCTCGCCGGCCAGCCAGGCGGCCGAGACCGCGGCAAACACCACCTCGCTCAGCATCACCACCGCGGTCACCCGCGCGGGCAGGCGCGCTGCGCCGAACTGCAGCGCGAGATTGGCCAGCATGAAGGCGGCGGCGAACACGGCCAGCGGCAGCCAGGCCTGGGCATCGGGCCGGGGCAGGGGCACGGGATGCCCCAGCCCGCCGGCAACCAGCGCCACCGTCGCGGGGATGAGCATGCCGCCGGCGAACATCGCGGCAGCGCGCGCGCCCGGGGCGTCATGGGCCTGCCGCCGCAGCAGCACATTGGTCATCGCGAAGCCCACCCCACCGGCCAGGCCCAGCCAGTCGCCGAGCGAAGTGGGCATCGGCAGGCCTGCGCCGGGCTCCCATAGGATGAGCATGGCGCCGGCGAGCGCGAGCAACGCGAGGGCGACCGAGGCCGGCCGCAGCGCCTCGCCCAGCCACCATCGGGCCAGCAGCATCGACCACACCGGCATGAGGTAGAACAGCAGCACTACCCGCACCACCTCGCCGATGCTCACGCCCCAGTTGAAGCAGGCATTGGTCAGACCCGATGACGCAAGCAGGCCGAGCAGCGCGGGCTGGCGCAGCGCCGCCAGGGCGTCACCCGGACGGCGCGCGACGGTGAGCATGAGCGCTGCCCCATAGACCGCGGCGGTGGACCAGAGCGGGTGCAGCCCGTGGGCGTCGAGCCAGCGGAATGGCCACCAGGAGAGGCCCCAGATCAGGGCATTGAGCAGCAGCGCGGCGGCGGCGAGGCGCGGGCTGTCGAGTCGGACGGATGCAGGCATGGGGCGGCGAGGATAACCCGCTGCGGCAGCGTCCCCGCCGATGTCCATCCACACGCGCCCGGGCCCGACCCGTCACGCATAATGCCGGGTAAGCCTCGTCCAGCCGCCATCGTGCGCCCCCATGCCATGACCTACTGCGTTGCCATCAAGCTCAGGGCCGGCCTGGTCTTCCTGTCCGACTCCCGCACCAATGCCGGCCTGGATCAGATCAGCACCTTCCGCAAGATGATCGTCTACGAGCGCCCCGATGACCGCTTCATGGTGCTGCTGTCGGCGGGCAATCTCTCCATCGCCCAGTCGGTGCGCGAGATCCTGCAGGTCGAGGAGCTTCGCGACAACGACCATGCCGAGCCGCTCACCATCTGGAATGCGCGCAGCCTGTTCGATGCGGCGCGCGTGCTCGGCTCGGCGGTGCGTCGGGTGCACGACCGCGACGCGGCGGCGCTCAAGGATGCCGGCGTGGAGTTCAATGTCTCGCTGATCCTGGGAGGCCAGATCCGCGGCGAGGGCATGCGGCTCTACCAGGTCTACTCGGCGGGCAACTTCATCGAGGCCACTCCCGAGACACCCTATTTCCAGATCGGCGAGTCCAAGTACGGCAAGCCGGTGCTCGACCGGGTGATCACCCCCGACACCCCGCTGGCCGAGGCGGCCAAGTGCGCGCTGGTGTCCATGGACTCCACGCTGAAGTCCAACCTCTCGGTGGGCCTGCCGCTCGATCTGGTGGTCTACGAGGCCGACCGCTTCCAGACCGACCGCCTGGTCTGCATCGACGAGAACAATCCCTACTTCCGCATGCTTCACGACAGCTGGGGCCACAAATTGCGCGAGGTCTTCGACAGCATCGAGGATCCGATGTGGAACGGCGGCAGCACCGAGGTGCCCTTGCGGGTGGCCAGCCCGCGCAGCCAGCCGATGCGCAAGATCGGCGGGCCTGACGAGCGGCTGATCTGACATGGTGTCCGAGGCCCCTGGCCCAGCCGCCGCCGCCGCCCTCGCCGCGCCGGTCGATGGCGCCGATGCGCTGATCCTCTTCGCCCACGGCGCCCGCGACCCCGGCTGGCGCGCGCCGGTCGATGCCATGGCGGTGCTGCTCGCCAGCGCCGTGCCCGATGCCAGGGTCTCGGTGGCCTTCCTGGAGTTCATGTCACCCGACCTCCCGCAGGCGATCGACGCAGCGGTGGCCGCCGGCGCGCGCCGTGTGGCGATCGCGCCGCTCTTCTGGGCCGAGGGCGGTCACCTGCGTCAGGAGGTGCCGCCGATGCTGGCGCAGGCCTGCGAGCGGCACCCTGGGCTGCGTCTGGAGCGCTGGCCGGTGATGGGCGCCAGCCCCGAGGTGCTGGCTGCCCTGACCGCGGTCTACGCCGGCCGCTGGCGCGCCGGCTGAACCAGGGTCAGCGCCAGCGAAGCGGCGCAGCAGGCCATGGCGCCGAGCTGCAGCGGGCCGAGCGGCTCGCCGAGCAGCCAGGCCCCCGAGACCATGGCCACCATCGGCACCATGATCACCGACAGCCCGGCAATGTTCGCCGGCAGCAGGGTCACGATCGAGAACCAGCAGACATTGCCCACGCACAGCGGGATCAGGGTGATGTAGGTGATCAGCACGATCGACTGGGTGTTCGGCATGAACCACTGGCGGTCGCCGGTGACCAGCGCGATCGCCATCACCGGCAGCGACACGATCAGCATCTGCCAGCCGGTGAGCACGATCACCGGCACCGGAATCACCCGCCGCTTCAGGATGAGCGTGCCCACCGCCCAGCCCAGGCCGGCGACCAGGCCCAGACCCAGGCCGAGTGGGGCCTGCGCGTAGGCGCCCAGGCTGGGCACCATCAGCAGCACCACCGAGAGCGTGCCCAGGGCCAGGGCCAGCAGCAGCCGGCCGTTCAGGCGCTGGCCGAGCACCGCCCACGACAGGACCGCCGACCACAGCGGCATGGTGTAGCCGAGCACCGCCGACTGGCCCGAGGGGATCATGAGCGCCGAGTAGGTGCTGCAGATGTTCCAGACCACCAGGTAGAAGAAGCTGGCCGCGGCAATGGTCGGCCAGTGCTCGCGCGGAATGCGCATGGGCAGCCCGCGCAGGCGGGCCACCGCGAGCAGGATCAGGCCGGAGGTGGGCGCGGTGATGGACCGGAAGGTCCACACCGAGATCTCCTGCAGGGCCAGCGGAAAGAGCGGCCAGTTGGTGCCCCAGACCAGCGTGAGCACCACCAGCATCACCAGGGCCCGCGGCGGAACGGTCACGGCAGACATGGGGCGGCAGGCTCGCACGCCCCACCGCCCCGGGCAAGCCGGGGCCCGGGGCGGCGGTCCGGTAATGGCCGGCGGGGTTCAGGCCACGCGCTTTGCCTTCTCGTCGGCGAAGCGCTGGGTGGCCGCTTCCACCGCCTTGGCATGCACTTCGGCGAGCGCCGGGCGCGCGGCGCGGGCGCGGGCCGCCGCATCGAGCGTGGACTGCATCTGGCCCTGCCATCGCGGGAACACATGGCGGGCGATCAGGTCGTAGCTCTTGCGGGTGGCGTCGAAGTTGGCCCAGTTGTGGGCCAGCATGAGGTAGGCGCCGAAGCCGCCGTTGGACTGGTTCCAGAGCCGCTCGATCTGGGCATTGACCATGTCGGGGGTGCCGATCGCGCCGAAGCCCGAGTCGTTCACGAAGGAGATCATCTCCTTCACGTTGCTGCCGGGCACCGCCATCTGCGGGAAGGCCGCCACGGCCTGGAAGTAGTCGAACCACTGCTCCATGCCGTACTCCACATCGCGGTAGGCCTGCTCCATGGTCTCGGCGCAGTGGACCATGCCCACGAGGCGCCACTTGTTGCGGTCGACCCGGGTCTTGTGGTGGCGGGCCTGCTCCTCCATCACATCCCAGTGCAGCGCCAGGGCATCGAAGCCGGCGGCAGTGGTGGCGCCGATCGACAGCAGACCCACGCCGTGCATGCCGGCGAGCTTCGGGCCGGTGGGCGAGGCCACCGCCGGCACTGCGATGTCGAACAGCGGGTTGGAGTAGGGCCGCAGGTGCAGCCGCGCGTCGTTGAGCTCCCAGCGGTCGTTCCTGAAGTTCACCGGCTCGTCGCTGGTCAGCAGCTTCATGATGATGCCCAGGCCGTCTTCGAGCAGACCGCGTGTCTGCGCCTGCGAGATGCCGATCATGATGCCGTCGCTGGGCAGCGAGCCCGGGCCCACGCCGAGCATGACGCGACCGCGGGTGAGGTGATCGAGCTGCACGATGCGTTCGGCCACCCACAGCGGGTTGTGGTACGACACGCTGACCACGCCGGTGCCGAGCCGGATGTGGCGGGTGCGCTGCGAGGCCACCGCCATGAGGATCTCGGGCGAGGCGCTGATCTCGGAGCCGGCCGAGTGGTGCTCGCCGCACCAGGCCTCGTCATAGCCGCATCGGTCGAGCCACTGGATGAGCTCGAGATCCTGCTCCAGCGCCAGGGTGGGGTTGATGCCGGGTTTGTGGAAGGGGGCCAGGAAGATGCCGAAACGCATGCGGTGTCCCATGATGTCTCCTTGTTGTGGTGGCCTTCGCCGTGATGGGGCGGCGAGGCTCCGGTTGGCACGGTGGCCAGCTGGAACCACGATTTCTACGCCTTGCCCCGACGACCTGTCCATCACACGGGTCGGTGGCGTCCCCGGCCTGCGGGCCGGGCCCGGGGCAAAGTGGAATCGACCCGCCTGTCGGCTCCGGGGCGTGGTCCGGCCCTTGATAGACTCGGGCGTTCCGGCGTCCTGCTTCACGCTTCAAGCACCGCGGCGCCGTCCCCTCCCCCCACTCCAGAGCGCCCTCCATGCAATCGCGTCCGTTCATCGTCGGCATCGGCGGCACCACCCGCAGCGGGTCCACCTCCGAGCGTGCGCTGGCCGTGGCGCTGGCCCGCGCCCAGACGCTGGGCTGCGACACCCAGGCCTTCGGTGCCGGCGACATGCCCAGCGAACCCTACGATCCGGCCGCGCCCGGGCGCAGTCCGCAGGCTCAGGCCATGGTCGAGGCGCTGCGCCGGGCCGACGGCGTGATCATCGCCACGCCGGCCTACCACGGCGGCATCTCGGGCCTGGTCAAGAACGCGATCGACTTCACCGAAGACATGCGCGCCGATCCCCGCGTCTACCTCGAGGGGCGCGCCGTGGGGTGCATCGTGTGCGCCGAAGGCGCGCAGGCCATGGGCACCACCATGGTGTCGCTGCGCGCGATCGTGCACGCGCTGCGCGGTTGGCCCACGCCCTACGGCGCGGCCATCGCCTCGAGCACCAAGCCCTTCGGCGGGCCTGACCGCCAGCCCGATCCGGCCGCGATCAAGGCCTGCGAGACCGTGGGGGAAGAGGTGGCGCGTTTCGCGCTGATGAGCCTGGCCACGCGCGGCTGACGCACAGGCCGCGCGCTGGCGCGCTCAGGCGCGCGAGCCGCGCTTGGCGAGGTACAGGTTGTGCAGCGTCAGCTTGCGCACCTCCGACTTGCTCGCCTCGATGTGGCTGCGCAGCAGCAGCACCGCCTGCTCGGGCCGGCGGCGCAGCAGCGCCTGCAGGATCTTGGCGTGCTCGTCGTAGGTGGAGTGGATGCGCTCCGGCTGGGTGAAATCCAGCCGGCGCACGATGCGGATGCGCTCGGTGACATCGTGGTGGACGCGAGCGAGCTCCGGGTTGCCGGCGGCCGCCACCAGCGCGGCGTGGAACTCCTCGTCACGCCGTGACACCAGACGGCCATCGGTCTTGCGTTCCTCGCGGGGCACGCCCCAGAAGGCCTGCAGGGCATCGAGGCGGCTGCGATCTGCCTTGCCCGGCGCGGCCTCGCACAGCCGCTGGGCGGCCGTGGTCTCGAGCACCACGCGCAGGTCGTAGAGATGCTCGAACATCTCGAAGTCGAAGGGCTGCACCTGCCAGCCCGATCGGAAGTGCACCTGCACCAGCCGTTCGCGCTGCAGGCGGAAGAGCGCCTGGCGCACCGGCGTGCGCGACACGCCCAGGCGCGTGGCCACCTCGTTCTCGGTGAAACGATCGCCCGGCACCAGCCGGAACTCGGCGATATCGTCCTTCACGCGCTGGTAGACGGTGTCGGCGAGCGAGGCGTGCAGCGGCGCGGTGGTGGAGTCGTTGGCGCCCATGACCGGTCTGCGAGGGACGTGGCCCGTCCGGTGATCAGCCAGCCATCAGGCTGACATGGGCAGCCACCACCCGCCAGCCCTCGGGCATGCGCGCCCAGGTCTGGCTCTGGCGCCCGGTGCGGGCCGCCCCCTCGCGCCGGAACTCGATGTTGGCGGTGGCGTAGTCGGTGCCGTAGGTGGTGATCACCGTGCGCAGCACCTCGCGGGCCAGGCCCACCGCCGGCCGTCCGGCGCGAAAGGCCTGGATCTCGCCGTAGCCGTAGAGGTTCTCGGCCACGCCGTAGCGCAGGGTGTGCGGGCTGTTCCAGAAGAGTTCGTCGAGCACCGCGACATCGTTGGTCACCAGCGCCTGCTCATAGCGGGCAAAGACGGCGCTCACCTCGGCAAGCACATCGGGCAGGTTGATCTGCATGGCATCGGCTCCAGGCTCAGGCGGAAGTCGGGACGGCGGGCACGCGGCACACGCCGGCGCGCACCAGCGCCGACGCCACCCGGACGGCATCGCGTTCGCGCCAGGGCGCGGCGATGATCTGGATCGACATCGGCAACTCGCCCTCGACCGGCACGGGCGCGGCCAGCACCGGCAGGCCGATGCACGACACCGGCTGGGTGAGGATGCCCATGCTGGCGCGAGCGGGCAGGGTCATGCCGTTGATGGTGACGGTTTCGCTGCCGATCGGTGGTGCGGGCAACGGCGTGACCGGCGCGAGGAAGATATCGGCGCTGGCGAACTGTTCGGCCACCGCCCGGGCGTAGCGGGCGCGCACCCGCTGGGCGCGGTTGTACCAGGCGGCGGGCATCAGGCTGCCGGCGATGAACCGGTCGCGCGACAGCGGCTCGTAGTCGTCATAGCGCTCGCGCAGACCGGGCAGATGCAGCGCGCCACCCTCGCTGCTGGTGATCACGAAGGCCGCCGCGCGACCGGCCGAGGCCATCGGCCACTCGACACGCTGGCTCACGCCCAGGGCCTCGCAGGCAAGGTCGAGCGAGGCCCGGGCCACCGGTCCGGCGAACTGCTCGAAGTGACCGGCCAGGCGTGCGATGCGCAGCCCGCCCACGCCCTCGTCGAGCGCGTCGCTCACCGGCTCCAGCGGCCGCTGGGCGCAGGCCGGATCGGCCGGGTCGGGCCCTTGCATCAGGTCGTAGCACAGGGCGAGGTCGGCCAGCGTGCCGGCGAAGGGGCCGAGATGGTCGAGACTGGCCACGAAGGGGAAGCTGCCATGGCGCGAGAGCCGGCCATAGGTGGGCTTCAGGCCGAAGACGCCGCACAGCGAGGCCGGCACCCGGATCGAGCCATTGGTGTCGCTGCCAAGGGTGAGCGGGACCAGGCCGTCGGCCACCGCCACCGCCGAGCCGCCCGAGGAGCCGCCGGCCAGCCGGCTGCGGTCGTGCGGGTTGCGGCAGGGGCCGACATGGCTGTTTTCGGTGGTGAAGCCGTAGGCGAACTCGTCCATGTTGAGCGCGCCCACCAGGATGGCGCCGGCCGCAGTGAGCCGCCTGATCAGGCTGGCATCCGTCCCGGCCGGCGGCAGCGAAGCGTTCACCTTGGAGCCGGCCAGGGTGACCTCGCCGGCGATGTCGAACAGGTTCTTCACCGCGAAGGGCACGCCGGCCAGCGGCGGCAGCACCTGTCCGGCGGCGCGCCGGGCGTCGAGCGCCCGCGCCTGCGCGCGTGCGCGCTCGGCGGTGACCAGGGTGAAGGCGTTGCCGAGATGCCCGCGGGCGGCGATGCCGGCCAGGGTCTGCTCGATGAGCGCGGTGGCGCTCAGGCTGCCCTCGCGCACCTGGCGGGCGAGCGAGAGCGCATCGCCGATCGGCGTGGCGCCGCTGATGGCCGCGCTCATGCCGGCGATACCGGGGTGAAGACCGGCGCCATCTCGTCCTCGGGGCCGAGCGGCAGGTCCAGGAAACCGGCGGCGATCGTGGCGCCAAGCGTGAACTGGCGCAGCACCTCGTCTCGGGCGGCTTCGCTCAGCTGGTAGCCGTGCAGGGCGAGCGCGGCGTCGACGTAGCGGGGAATCTCGGCAGGCTTCATGTGGCGCTCTCCGGGGCGAGGTTGACGAGCGGGAAATGGCAGGCGGCTTCACGACCCGGTGCAAGGGTGCTCAGGCTGGGGCTGAGCTCCGAACAGCGCGGGCGGGCCTGCGGGCAGCGCGAGGCGTAGCGGCATTGTCGCGGATCGGGGTCGATCGGGCTGGTGGGCTCGCCGGCCGGCAGCGCCACGGCCGGTGCGGGCTGGCCCAGGCGCGGCAGCGCATCGACCAGCAGTCGGGTGTAGGGATGGGCGGGGTTGGCGAAGACCTCGGCGGCAGGGCCGCGCTCGACGATCCGGCCGAGGTACATCACCAGCACCTCGTCGCACATCAGCCGCACCACATTCAGATCGTGCGAGACGAACAGATAGGCGAGGCCGTGGCGCTGGCGCAGCTCGGCGAGCAGCTCCAGCACGATCGCCTGCACCGACACATCGAGTGCCGCGGTGGGCTCGTCGAGGATGAGCAGACGCGGGCGCACCGCCACCGCGCGGGCGATGTTCACGCGCGCCTTCTGGCCGCCGGAGAGCTGGTGCGGGAAGCGCCCGAGCAGTTCGGCGGGCAGGCCGACGTCGCTGGCGGCCGCCTTCACGCGGGCCTCCAGCCCGGCGCTGTCGCGCACACCCTCGAGCAGACGCAGCGGTTCGGCGATGCTGTCGAAGGCGGTGTAACGCGGATTGAGCGATTCGGTGGGGTCCTGGAACACCACCTGCAGCTCGCGCCGGCGCGGGTGACGGGCAAAGCGCGCGGCGGGTACGGCGGCGAGGTCCTCGCCGTCGAAGGCGATCTCGCCCTCGGTGGCGTCGAGCAGCCTGGCGATCAGGCGCACCAGCGTCGACTTGCCGCAGCCTGACTCACCCACGAGGCCCACGCTGCGGCCGGGCGCGATGCTCAGGCTGACATCGTCGACCGCGTGCAGGAAGGAGGGCGCGGCCCGCGACAGGACGCCGCGGCGCATCGCGAAGCGCCGTGACAGGTGCGAGACGGCCAGCAACGGGGCGGGTCCGGTCATGTCGGGAAGTGGCAGGCCACCACCGACTCGCCCTCGGCGACCTGCGGCGGGGGCGTGGTGTGGCAAAGCGGCGTGGCCTGCGCGCAGCGGTGGGCGAAGCGGCAGGCCGGGATGTCGGTCGATCGCAGATCGGGTAGCGAGCCCGGGATGGCCTGCAGGTCGGCGAGCGACGCGGCGCTGGCCGGCACCGAGCGGATCAGCGCCCGGGTGTAGGGATGGCGTGGCGCGGTGAACAGCGTGCGGGTGGGCGCCACCTCGACGATGTGTCCGGCGTGCATCACGGCGATGCGGTCGCAGTTCTCGCTTGCCAGGGCGAGGTCGTGGGTGATCAGCACCGTGGCCATCTGACGGTCGGCCGCCGCATCGCGCAGCAGCTGCATGATGGCCGCCTGGGTGGTGACATCCAGGCCGGTGGTCGGTTCGTCGGCGATCAGCAGCGCCGGGTTCGAGGCCAGCGCCATCGCGATCATCACGCGCTGGCACTGGCCGCCCGACATCTCGAAGGGATAGGCCCGCGCCCGGCGCTGCGGGTCGGGAATGCGCACCGCCTGCAGCATGGCCACGGCGCGCGCCTCGCGTTCGCGGGCGAGCGTGGTGGTGTGGCGCACCAGCACATCGCCGATCTGCCCGCCCACCCGGCGAATGGGGTTCAGCGCCACCCGCGGGTTCTGGAAGATCATGGCGATCTCGCGGCCGCGGATGTCGGCCATCTGGCGCTCGCCAAGCGAGAGCAGGTCGATGCCGCCGAAGCGGATCGAGCCGGCGGTGATGCGCGCCGCCGGATCCTGGATGCCCAGGACCGCGTAGGAGAGCACCGACTTGCCCGAGCCGCTCTCGCCGACCAGGCCGAGGGTCTCGCCCTTGTCCAGGGAAAGTGTGATGCCCTGCAGCGCCGAGACCGTGCCGCTGCGGGTGCGGAACTCCAGCGAGAGTCCCTCGATGCGAAGCAGTTCGCTCATGTGCGCCTGCGCGGGTCGATGATGTCGCGCAGCCCGTCGCCGAGCAGGTTGAAGCAGAACACCGCCAGCATCAGCACCGCGCCGGGAAAGAGCGCCACCCACCACTCGCCGCTCACGATGTACTGCGCGCCCTCGGCAACCATGATTCCCCACTCCGGCGCCGGCGGACGCACCCCAAGGCCGATGAACGACAGGCCGGCGCAGTTGAGGATGGCCAGGCCCATGTTCAGCGAGATCTGCACCATCGCCGGCGGCAGGATGTTGGGCAGCATGTGCACGAGGAGCACCCGCGCATCGCTGTTGCCGGTGACGCGCGCGGCCTCGATGAAGCCGGCGTCGCGGCGCACATTGGTTTCGGCCCGCGCCACCCGCAGGTAGAAGGGCAGGTTGATGATCGCGGTGGCGATCACGATGTTGGCCACCGTGTTGCCCAGCGCCGCCACGATGCCCATGGCCAGCACGAACAGCGGGAAGGCCATGATGGTGTCCACCAGCCGGCCGATCGCGCGGTCGAACCAGCCGCCGTAGTAGCCGGCGACCATGCCGAGCAGGATGCCGGTGACCGATGACAGCGCCACCGCCGAGAGCGCGATGCCGAAGTCCACCCGGGCCGCGGCCATGACCCGCGAGAGCACATCGCGGCCCAGCGCATCGGTGCCGAACCAGTGCCGCGCCGAGGGCGGCTGCATGGCCACCGCGGCGTTGGTGGCCAGCGGGTCGTAGGGCGCGAGCCAGGGGCCGGCGATCGCCATCAGCACGAACAGCGCGAACAGGCCGAACGCGCCGGCAGTGACCGGGTTTTCGCCCACCACATAGCGGGCATGGGCCAGGGTGCCTGCGCTCGCCATCTCAGCCCGCCACCGAGACACGCGGGTCGATCGCCAGGTAGAGCAGGTCGATCACCAGGTTGAGGGCCACATAGAGGATGGCCATGGTGAGCACGAAGCCCTGCACTGGCGCGTAGTCGCTGGCCACCAGCGACTCGATCGCGAACGAGCCGATGCCCGGCCAGGCGAAGACCTTCTCGACCAGCACATTGGCGCCGAGCATGAAGGAGAAGACCATGCCGATCGTGGTGAGCACCGGCAGGAAGGCATTGCGGAAGGCATAGCCGTAGAGCACCCGCGCCCGTGACAGGCCCATGGCGCGGGCGGTGCGCACGAAGTCGGCCGACAGCACGCCGAGCATCGAGGCGCGGGTCATGCGCGCCACCGGCGCCATCACGAACAGGGCCAGGGTGATGGCCGGCAGGATCAGCTGGCGCAGGCTCGACCAGAAGGCCTCGCCGCTGCCGGCCAGCAGGCTGTCGATCAGGTAGAAGCCGGTGACGGTGGCCGGCGCGCTCACATAGGGGTCGATGCGGCCCAGCGGCGAGGGCGCCCAGCCGAGCAGGAAGTAGAAGACGAAGGACAGCAGCAGGCCGGTGAAGAACACCGGCAGCGACACGCCGGCGGTGGTCACCAGGCGGCAGAGCTGATCCACCCAGGAGCCAGGCCGGGTGGCGGCCAGCACGCCCAGGGGGATCGACACCGAGAGCGAGAGCACCAGCGCCACCAGGGTGAGTTCCAGCGAGGCCGGCAGCCGGGTGGCGATCTCGACCGCCACCGGCTGGCCGGTGTTCAGCGACTGCCCCCAGTCGCCGGTGGCCAGCTCCTTCACATAGCGCACGAACTGCGTGGCCAGCGGCTGGTTCAGGCCGAGCTTGGCGCGGATCTGCTCGACCGCCTCGACGCTGGCGGCGTTGCCGGCGAAGTAGGCCGCCGGGTCGCCGGGCAGCAGCCTGGTGAGCGCGAAGGTCACCACCACGATGCCCGCCAGGGTGGGCACCGAGAGCAGCAGCCGCTTCAGGATGATCGCGAGCATGATGGGGCGACGGGGCGTGCCGGTGATCCGACGCCGATCAGTTCTTCACGATCTGACGGTAGTCGGGCTGCAGGTGGAACCAGTAGGTGAAGCCGCTGATGTTCTTCTGCATGGCCACATCCTGGGTGGGCTGGAACAGCGGCACTCGCGGAACATCGACATAGGCCTTGCGGATCATCGCCTTGACCTGGTCGTCGTAGATGGCCTTGCTCTCGGCGAAGCGGGCATTGGTGATGAACTTGTCCATCTCCGCGTCCTGGTAGGACATGGTGTTGAACACCGCGTTCTGGCCGTGATAGCACCAGAAGAAGAAGTACTCCGGGTAGTTCAGCCAGCCGCCGAAGCGGTTGATCATCAGCGGCATGTCCTTCTTCAGCAGGGCCGCGCGCCAGTTCGCGCCCGGCACCTTGTTGATGGTGGTCTTGATGCCGATCTGCGCGAGCGCCTCCTGCACCAGGATCGACATCGGCTCGCCCACCGTCGCGCCGCCGAGGTCGAAGGACAGCGTGGTCTCGAAGCCGTTGGGAAAGCCTGCTTCGGCCATCAGCGCCTTGGCCTTGGCGATGTCGGTCTTGTAGCCGGTGGGCTGGGGCCAGGCGATGGTCTTCACATCGTTGCTGGCGGCGCCGTAGAGCTTCACCCCGCGACCATAGATGGCGGTCTCCCACATCTTGTCGTAGGGCAGGGCCCAGGCCACGGCCTGGCGCACCTTGACGTTGTTGAAGGGCGGCTTGGTCACATTCATCCCGAGGTAGAACAGGGCGTTCTCGATTGGGAACGAGGCGACCTTCACCTTGGCAGTGTCGGCAGCCAGTTCGCCGAAGTCCTTGGGCGGCATGTCGTAGGTCATGTCGATGTCACCGCGCAGCAGCAGCGCGCGGCGGTTGCCCGCCGAAGGCACATCGCGCTGGATGATCCGCTTCACCTTGGGCAGCGGGCCGTTCTTCCAGTCGTCATTGCGCACATAGATGATCTCCTGGCCGGGCTTGTAGCTCTCCACCTTGTAGGCGCCGCCGCCGGCGGTGTTGGTCTTGAGCCAGGTGGCTGCCCAGGGGTCGTCGGCGGTGGCGTGCTTCTTGGCCAGGGTGGCGTTGTAGATGGAGGCCACCGGCACCGCCATGTTCGGCATGGACATCTTGTCGGGGCGCAGGAACTTCACCCGGAAGGTGGTGTCGTTCACCACCTCGAACTGCTCGGGCTTTTCCAGCGAGCCGGCGCGCATCTGGAACTGCGGGAAGCCGCCCATGGCGAGCGCGCGGTCGTAGCTCCATTTCACATCGGCCGCGGTGACCGGCGAGCCGTCATGGAACTTCGCGCCCTTGCGCAGGTAGAAGGTGACGCCGGAGCCGTCCTTGGCCACTTCCCAGCGCTCGGCCAGTTCCGGCTCGAGTTTGGCGTAATCGTAGGTGACCGTGCCGTTGGGCAGGGTCTTGCGGCCATAAGTCATCAGCCGGTCGTAGGCGATCCAGGCCACGCCATAGGCAGGCCGGTTCGCGCCCACGCCGTGGATGTCCAGCATGTTGGGGCCGAACTCGTTGGCCACCACCAGGGTTTCCTTGCGCGCGTCCTGGGCGGGCGCCGCGCCCGCCAGCATCAGGCCGGCGGCCAGGAAGGCGGAGACGATCAATGGTTTCATGAGGACCTCTCGATCAGGGTTGCAAAGACAAGGGAAGAGAGACCGGGTCAGGCTGCCCGGTGGGCTGCCTGGCTGGACAGGTAGGCGCGCCAGCCGCCGAAACCGGTGATGTCGGGCTGCCCGACGGTGTCGAGCGCCTCGCACAGGAATCCCTGCACGCTGCCACCGTCTTCCAGGCGCAGCGTGCCGATGCCCAGGGGCGCGCCGATCAGCGCCACGAACGAGCCGTAGTGCGCCAACGGCATCTCCCAGACCTCGATCGCGATCGACGCACCTTCGCCGGGCGGCACCCGCAGCAGACCGGGCTTGGGCGGCACCGTGCCCTGCAGGGCAAAGAGCCGATAGAGCGGCGCGGTGCGGCCCACACTCAGCAGCCGGGCGCCGCGCTCGCGCAGCTGGCTGTTCAGCGGCATGCCGCTCAGGTGGGCGCCGACCACGGCCAGGCGCACCGTGCTGCCCGTGGGCCGCGTGATGTCGCGCGGCGGCGGCAGCGGGCGGCCGGTGGCCCCGGCGGTGAGGCCGGTGTCGTGATGAAAGCGCTGGCCGATATCGGCCAGACGCAGGTCGCTGCCGGCCGGGCCGATGAAGCTGATGCCGAAGGGAAGGCCGTCCTCGCGCAGGCAGGCCGGCACCGCCAGCGCTGCGTAGTCGAGCAGATTCACGAAGTTGGTGTAGTGGCCGAGCCGACGGTTCAGCCCCACCGGATCGCCGCGCATGTCGGCCACGCTCACCGGGCCGGGCGTGGTCGGCAGCACCAGCACATCCACGCTGGCCAGGATCTCGTCGCAGCACTGGCGCAGCAGGCCGAGCATGTCGCTGGCCTGGCACCAGTCGGCGGCGCTGTAGCGGCGGCCGGAGCCGATGATCGCGCGCACCGTCGGGTCGAAGGCTTCGGGGTTGCTCTCGGCCTGGGCATCGTAGAACTCACGGATGCCGGCGTAGCGCTCGGCCACGAAGGCATCCTCGTAGAGCATCGCGGCGGCTTCGGCAAAGGGCTGGTAGTCGATGCGCACCGGTTCTCCGCCGAGCCGGCGCAGCCGCGCGCAGGCCTGCTCGAAGGCGCGCCTGGAGAGCGGATCGCCGAAGAACTCGAGCTGGTCCTCGTGCGGCACGCCGAAGCGGAAGCGTTCGGGAAAGAACGCGGGGTCCAGCGGACGGGCCCGGGAGTACGGGTCTTCCGGGTCGTGGCCGGCGGCCACGCGCAGCACATCGACGGCATCGGCCACGGTGGTGGTGAAGATCGACACGCAATCGATCGAACGGCAGGCCGGCACCACGCCGCGATTGCTGATCAGGCCGCGGCTGGGTTTGAGGCCCACCAGGTTGTTCAGCGCCGCCGGCACGCGACCCGAGCCCGCGGTGTCGGTGCCCAGGGCGAAGTCGGCCTCGCCGCGGGCCACCGCCACCGCCGAGCCCGAGCTCGAGCCACCGGGCACGAGGGCCGGGTCGAAGGCGTTGGGCGGTGTGCCGTAGGGAGAGCGGCTGCCGTTGAGTCCGCAGGCGAACTGATCGAGGTTGGTCTTGCCCACCAGGCTCGCGCCGGCAGCCATCAGGCGCTCGACCACCGTCGCGGAGCGCGCAGCCACGCGGCCGTAGGCCGGGCAGGCTGCGGTCGTCGCCTCACCGGCCACATCGATGTTGTCCTTGACTGCGAATCGCCGGCCGGCCAGCGGGCCGGTGTCGGCCCCCGGTCTGGGGTGGGGGAATCGGGTGATCCAGGTCGGATCCATCGGCAGCTTCCTGAGCGCGTGTTCTTGGATACAAGAGACCTTGCAATCCCTGTGCCAGCCGGATGGACGTGCTTCCGGTCCGGTTTCGCCCGCAAATCGGGCGTCTGCACCAGAGACGGGCTTCAGGGCGGCCGTTGCGCACCGGGATCGTGCGGATTTCGGGGGTGCCGCGGTGCGGTCGGGGTCTGGCGCGAGCGCCTGCCGGCTGGCAAGGAACTTGCAACCGACCTTGTACACAAGCCGGGTGGTCCGGCTGACCGTCTCTTCCCCCTCATCGATACAGGAGCTTCAGCATGGATGCATCCCGTCGTCTCATCGTCACCTCCGCCGGTGCTGCCGGCCTCGTCTCGGCGGCCGGCCTGCCGCTGTCGGCCTTCGCCCAGGCCAAGCCGATCACCGTCGGCGTGATCTATGTCGGCCCGCGCGACGACTTCGGCTACAACCAGGCTCAGGCCCAGGCCGCGGCCATGATCAAGAAGATGCCCGGCGTGAAGGTGGTCGAGGAGGAGAAGGTTCCCGAGACGGTCGCGGTGCAGAAGTCGATGGAGGCCATGATCAATCAGGACAAGGCTTCGCTGATCTTTGCCACCTCCTTCGGCTACTTCGACCCGCACATGCTCAAGATGGCCGAGAAGTACCCCAACGTGCGCTTCGCGCATTGCGGCGGCCTGTGGACCGAGGGCAAGCATCCCAAGAACACCGGCTCGTTCTTCGGCTACATCGATGGTGCCCAGTACGTGGCGGGCGTGGTCGCCGGTCACATGAGCAAGAAGAAGAAGCTCGGCTTCATCGCCGCCAAGCCGATCCCGCAGGTGCTGCGCAACATCAACGCCTTCACCATGGGCGCGCGCTCGGTCGATCCCTCGATCACCACCCAGGTGATCTTCACCGGTGACTGGTCGCTGCCGGTCAAGGAGGCCGAGGCCACCAACAGCCTGGTCGACCAGGGCGTGGATGTGGTCACCTGCCACGTGGACGGTCCGAAGGTGGTCATCGAGACCGCCGAGAAGCGCGGCATCATGAGCTGCGGCTATCACGCCAGCCAGGCCAAGCTCGCACCCAAGGGCTATCTCACCGGCGCCGAGTGGGACTGGACCACGCCGTACAAGCTGCTGATCGCGG
The DNA here is from genome assembly GCF_982640115.1 of Quisquiliibacterium sp. NCBI lineage: Bacteria > Pseudomonadati > Pseudomonadota > Betaproteobacteria > Burkholderiales > Burkholderiaceae > Quisquiliibacterium > Quisquiliibacterium sp. Next base: position 32,495 of record NZ_CEXFHW010000004.1, read on the forward strand.
CCGCCGCCGAAGGCAAGCCCATGCCCAATTTCGTGCGCGGTGGCATGAAGGAAGGCTTCGTGAAGATGTCGCCCTACGGCGCCTCGGTGTCGGCCAAGGCCAAGGAGGCGGGTGACAAGGCGCGCACCGCGCTCACCTCGGGCGACTTCGCGATCTTCAAGGGCCCGCTGAAGGACAACAAGGGCAACACCGTGATCGCGGCCGGGACCTCGCTCGAGATGACCAATGTCGAACTCGAGAAGATGAATTACCTGGTCGAGGGCGTGATCGGCGCGATCCCCGGCTGATCGGCGCAGCGGTTTCCGGCACGGCAGCGCGGTCATGGCGTCTTCTCGCGGCCTGCAGTCCACCCTGATCGCGCTCGCGGGCGTGATCGGGGGGCTGATCCTCTTCGCGCTGTTCGTGCTGGCCATCGGCCGCAATCCCCTCGAGGTGGTCGTGACCATCTTCGAGGGCGCTTTCGCCAGTTCGTTTGCCTGGCAGAACACCTTGCTGCGCTCTGCGCCGCTCATCCTCACCGGCCTGGCCGTGGCGATCCCGGCCCAGGTGGGTCTGGTGATGATCGGTGGCGAGGGGGCGCTTGCCCTGGGCGGTCTGGCCGCTGCCGCGGGCGGTCTGGCGGCTTCCCAGGCCGGGGCCGGGCCCATGGCCACCGTCATCGTCGCCTGCGGGGCGGGCATGGTCGCGGGTGCGGTGTCCAACGCAGCGGCCGGTGCGCTGCGCGCCTGGCGGGGCATGAACGAGACCATCGCCAGCCTGCTGATCTCCTACATCGCCATCGCCCTCTTCAATCATCTGGTCGACGGGCCCATGCGCGACCCGGCCAGCCTGAACAAGCCTTCCACCCATCCCCTGCCCGAGGCCGTCATGCTCGGCAACATGCCGGGCACCGACCTGCACTGGGGGCTGGCCATCGGCGTGGTGGCCGCGGTGCTCGCGCAGATGCTGGTCTCGCGCACCACTGCGGGCTTTGCCATGCGCGTGGCCGGCGGCAACCTGCGCGCCGCCCGTCTGGTCGGGCTGCCGGTGTCGGCGCTGCTGGTCGCGGCCTGCGCGCTCGGGGGCATGTGCGCGGGCCTGGCCGGTGCCATCGAGGTGCTGGCGGTGCACGGCTCGGCCAATGCCTCGCTGCTCGGCGGCTTCGGCTACACCGGCATCCTGGTGGCCTTCATCGCGCGCCAGCAACCCCTGGCGACGGTGCCGGTGGCGGTGCTGCTCGGCGGCATCGCCGCGGCGGGCAGCCTGCTGCAGCGTCGCCTCGACCTGCCCGACGCCACCACCCAGGTGCTGCAGGGCCTGCTGTTCGTGTCGATCCTCGCCTGCGAGGCGATGCACGGCCGCATCAACTGGCGGCTGCGTCCGATCGCCCTGCGCGGTCCGCAGGCTGCGCCCGCCCCGGAGGTGCCGCGATGAGCGGTGACGAAAGCGCCTGGCTGACCGTCCTGGCGGCCATCCTTGGCGGGGCCTTGCGGGTGTCCACGCCCTTCCTGTTCGTGAGCCTCGGCGAGGCGCTCACCGAGCGCGCCGGCCGCATCAACCTCGGCCTGGAAGGCACGATGGTGTTCGGCGCGATGAGCGGCTATGCCATCGCCTACCACAGCGGCTCGGCCTGGCTGGGGGTGCTCGCCGCCGGCCTGTTCGGCGTGGTCTTCGGCCTGGTGCACGGGCTGCTGTGCAGCCTGCCGCGGGTCAACGATGTGGCCCTGGGCATCGCGCTGATGACCCTCGGGCTGGGCCTGGCCTTCTTCTTCGGCAAGGACTATGTGCAGCCCACCGCGCCGCGCCTGCCGGCGATCGCGCTCGGCGGCTGGAGCGACTCGCCGGCCCTGCAGTCGGCGTTGCAGGTCAATGCGCTGCTGGTGGTGGGCATCGTGTGTGCGCTGCTCATGGCCTGGGCGTTGCGCAGCACGCGCTGGGGTCTGGTCATCCGCACCGTGGGCGACAGCGCCAACGCCGCGCGCGCCCTCGGTTTCCCGGTCAACGCCGTGCGCGCCTGGAGCACGGCGGCCGGAGGTTTCATGGCGGGCGTGGGCGGTTCCTTTCTTTCGCTCTACTACCCGGGCAGCTGGAACGAGGCGCTCTCCAGCGGCCAGGGCGTGATGGCGGTGGCGCTGGTGATCTTCGCCCGCTGGAGCCCCGTGGGTTGCGTGTGGGCGGCGCTGCTCTTCGGTGGCGCCGGTGCGATCGGGCCGGCCCTGCAGGCGATCGGCATCGTGCAGGGCTACCACCTCTGGAACGCCGCGCCCTATGTGCTCACGCTGGTGGTGATGGTGGCCACCTCCTCGGCGCGCCGCTCGCTCGCCGGTGCTCCCGGCGAACTCAGCCTCACCCGCTGATCCCTTTCCCTTCCCCTGGCATTTCCTGGAGATCGCTCATGTCCGGACTCGGCGGCCTGAACAAGTCACCCAACGGGGTGGTGGTCGGCCTGGTGCAGTCGCAACTGCCGGTGGTCGACACCCCGGCGCAACTCGCCGCGCAGGCCGCGCGCATCGTCGAGATGGTCGGCAAGGCCCGGCGCAACTCGCCCTCGATGGACCTGGTGGTGTTCCCCGAGTACTCGCTGCACGGGCTGTCGATGAACACCGATCCGGCGCTGATGTGCCGGCTCGACGGGCCCGAGGTGGCCGCCTTCAAGGCCGCCTGCATCGAGCACCGCATCTGGGGCTGCTTCTCGATCATGGAGCTCAACCCCAACGGCAACCCGTACAACAGCGGCCTGATCATCGACGACACCGGCCGCATCGCGCTCTACTACCGCAAGCTGCATCCCTGGGTGCCGGTCGAGCCCTGGGAGCCGGGCAACCTCGGCATCCCGGTGATCGACGGTCCGCGCGGCGTGAAGCTCGCGCTGATCATCTGCCACGACGGGATGTTCCCCGAGATGGCCCGCGAGTGCGCCTACAAGGGCGCCGAACTCATGATTCGCACCGCCGGCTACACCGCGCCCATCCGGCATTCCTGGCGCGTCACCAACCAGGCCAATGCCTTCCAGAACCTGATGGTCACCGCCAGCGTGTGCATGTGCGGCAGCGACGGCACCTTCGACTCGATGGGCGAGGGCATGTTCGTGAACTTCGACGGTGAGCCGCTGGTCATGGGCAGCCACCGGCCCGACGAGATCATCACCTGCGAGGTCCGGCCCGACCTGGTGCGCGAGGCCCGCCGCCACTGGGGCGTCGAGAACAACATCTACCAGCTCTGGCATCGCGGCTATGTGGCGGTGCGCGGCGGCGCGCAGGACTGCCCCTACACCTTCATGCAGGACATGGTGAACGGCCGCTACCGGCTGCCCTGGGAGGACGAGGTCGAGCATGTCGACGGGCGCTCCTGCGGTTTCGCGCCGCCGCAGCGCGATCACGATCCCGGCAACCGGCTGCCCTGAACACGGCCCTTTTTTTCCTGGACTCCGTCATGAGCACCTCCGCCTCCGTAGCGCTGCCCTGCGTCGCCGCCGACCCCTACCCCTGGCCCTTCGATGCCGACCTGCGCCCGGCCAACACCGCCCTGGTGGTGATCGACATGCAGACCGACTTCTGCGGTGTGGGCGGCTATGTCGACAAGATGGGCTATGACCTGAGCCTCACCCGCGCGCCGATCGAGCCGATCCGCCGCGTGATGGCCCGCATGCGTGCGCTCGGCTTCACGATCATCCACACCCGCGAAGGCCATCGGCCCGATCTGTCGGACCTGCCTGCCAACAAGCGCTGGCGCTCGCAGCGCATCGGCGCGGGCATCGGTGATGCCGGCCCCTGCGGGCGCATCCTGGTGCGGGGCGAGCCGGGCTGGGAGATCATCCCCGAGCTCGCGCCGGTGGCCGGCGAGGTGATCATCGACAAGCCCGGCAAGGGCTCGTTCTGCGCCACCGACCTGGAACTGGTGCTGCGCACCCGCGGCATCCGCAACCTGATCCTCACCGGCATCACCACCGATGTCTGCGTCCACACCACCATGCGCGAGGCCAATGACCGCGGCTTCGAGTGCCTGATGCTCGAGGACTGCACCGGTGCCACCGATCTCGGCAACCACCTTGCCGCGATCAAGATGATCAAGATGCAGGGTGGCGTGTTCGGCGCGGTGGCCGATTCGGCCGCGGTGCTGGCCGCGCTGGGCTGAGGCCGCCGGCGATGGAAGTCCTGCGGGTCGATGGCGCGGTGGTGGCACCGGCACGCGCGTCCAGCGGCGCGCTGGCGCTGGCCACCTACGATCTGACCAAGCGCTTCGGGGACTTCGTCGCGCTGGACCGGGTCTCGCTCACCGTGCAGCCCGGCACGGTGCATGCCCTGCTCGGCGAGAACGGCGCGGGCAAGAGCACGCTGGTGAAATGCCTGGTGGGCTTTCACCGGCCCGATGGCGGCAGCATCCTCATCGAAGGCCGCGAGACCGAGATCGCCTCGCCTCAGCGCGCGCGCGAGCTCGGCATCGGCATGGTCTACCAGCACTTCACCCTGGTGCCCTCGATGACCGTCGCCGAGAACCTTGCCCTGGCCCGCGGCGGCCTGCCGGCCCGCATCGACTGGCGCCGTCAGCGCGCCGAGCTCGACGACTTCCTGGGCAGCGTGCCTTTCCGGGTCGACCCTGATGCCCGGGTGGCCGACCTGTCCGCGGGCGAGAAGCAGAAGACCGAGCTGCTCAAGCAGCTCTATGCCCGCAACCGTTTTCTCATCCTCGACGAGCCCACCTCGGTGCTCACCCCCGAGGAGGCCGACGAGCTGCTGAGTTCGGTGCGCGATCTCGCGCACGGCGGGCGCATGACCGCGCTGCTCATCACCCACAAGTTCCGCGAGGTCGAGCGTTTCGCCGACGAGGTCACCGTGCTGCGCCGCGGTCAGCTCGCCGGCGCCGGCCGGGTGGCCGAGATGGATGCCGACCGTCTGGCCACGCTGATGGTCGGCCAGTCGCTGGCGGGTGCCACGGCGCGCCGACCCGCCCCGGTTCAGTCGCACGCCGCAGCCCAGGCGGGTGAGCCGCCGACTGCCGCGGGTTCCGCGGCCAGCGCTGCCGTGGGCTCGTCCGCCGCATCCTTGCCGCTCGCGGTGCACGGTCTGGCGGTGAACAACGATCTCGGTCTGCCGGCCGTGCGCGGCCTGGACCTGCGGGTGGCCGCCGGCAGCATCGTTGGTGTGGCCGGCGTGTCCGGCAACGGTCAGCGTGAGCTGGTGCAGGCGCTCACCGGTCAGCGCGCGCGCGCCGCCGGCGAGGTGCGGGTCTTCGGCGAGCCGTTCCGGGCGAGCCGGGCCGATTACCTGCGTCACCGGGTGGCGGCGCTGCCCGAGGAGCCGCTGCACAACGCCTGCGTGCCGGGCATGTCGGTGGCCGGCAACCTCGCCCTGCGTGACTTCGATCGCGCGCCCTGGTCGGTGGGCGGCTGGCTGCGGCCGGCGGCGTTTCGCAGCGCCGCTGAGCAGGCGATCGAGGCCTTCCGCATCAAGACCCGCGGCCCCGACGAGCCGATCGAGCGGCTCTCCGGCGGCAACATCCAGCGCGCGGTGCTCTCGCGCGAACTCTCCCGCGATGCCCGGCTGCTGATCGTGATGAACCCGGTGTTCGGCCTCGACTTCCAGGCCTCGGCCGAGATCCACCAGCGGCTGCGCGACGCCCGGGAGTCGGGCTGCGCGGTGCTGCTGGTGAGCGAGGACCTCGACGAGCTGCTCGAGCTCTCCGACCGCGTGCTCGTCATCAATGGCGGGCGCATCGTGCTCGAATCCCTGCAACCCGAAGCCGATCGGGACCGCATCGGCAAGGCCATGGGTGGACATGCCTGATCCGAACGCCTGGCGGGAAGTGTCCGCCCGTCCCTCGCCCTTCCGGTTCCGGCCGGCTCGCACCGCGTTGATGATGATCGACATGCAGCGCGACTTCCTCGAGCCCGGCGGCTTCGGCGAGTCGCTCGGCAACGATGTCTCGCACCTGCGCGCGGCGGTCGCGCCCGCGCGGGCGCTGCTCGACTGGGCGCGCGCGCAGGGCCTGCGCATCGTGCACACCAAGGAGTGCCACCGGCCCGATCTGTCGGACTGCCCGCCGGCCAAGCGCGAGCGCGGACTGCCCAGCCAGCGTATCGGCGACCCGGGACCGATGGGCCGCATTCTCATCGACGGCGAGCCGGGCAGCGATTTCATCCCCGAGCTCTCGCCGCTGCCCGGCGAGTGCGTGCTGGCCAAGCCGGGCAAGGGCGCCTTCTACGGCACCGAGCTCAGCCGGCTCCTGACCGACTGGGGCGTTGAGCGGCTGATCTTCGCCGGTGTGACCACCGAGGTCTGCGTGCAGTCCACCATGCGCGAGGCCAACGACCGCGGCTATGACAGCCTGCTGGTGTCGGACGCCACCGCGAGCTACTTTCCGCATTTCCGCGACAGTGCGATCGAGATGATCGTCGCGCAGGGTGGCATCGTGGGCTGGGCGGCGCCTTTCGCGCTGCTGCAGGCGGCCGGCTGAGCCGAGGGCATCCGCCGCCGGCGCGTGGCCGCTTATGCGCGGCCGCACCATGCATAGTGCCAAACGGTCTTTGGCCAGGCACGCGGCGCGCCGCACAATCCGCGGCTTCCTCATCCTGCGGCTCCCATCGTGAATTTCCAGCAGTTGCGATCCGTGCGCGAGACCGTGCGTCGCGGCTTCAACCTGACCCAGGTCGCGCAGGTGCTGCACACCTCCCAGCCCGGCGTCAGCCGCCAGATCCGCGAGCTCGAGGATGAGCTCGGCATGGCGCTCTTCCACCGGGCCGGCAAGCGCCTCACCGGGCTTACCGGCCCGGGCGAGGCGGTGCTGCCGATCATCGAGTCGCTGCTGCAGCAGGCCGAGAATCTGCGCCGGGCTGGCGAGGATTTCGCCGCGCAGGGCCGGGGCACGCTGACCATCGCCGCCACCCACTCGCAAGCGCGCTACGCGCTGCCCCAGGCGGTGCGTGACTTCAGCGCCGCGCATCCCGAGGTGGCGCTGCACATCCACCAGGGCTCGCCGCGCCAGATCGCGCAGTGGCTGATCGACGGTGATGCCGACATCGGCATCGCCACCGAGGCTCTCGCCGAGTTCCCCGAGCTTGCCGCGCTGCCCTGCTATCGCTGGACCCACTCGGTGATCGTGCCGCGCGGCCATCCCCTGGCGCTGGCGCAGGCCCGTGGCGAGGCGCTCACGCTGGCGCGTCTGGCGGACTTTCCGATCGTCACCTATGAAACCGGCTTCACCGGGCGCCGGCACATCGACGATGCCTTCCGCCGTGCCGGCCTGCCCCTGAACATCGTGCTCTCGGCCATGGATGCCGATGTGATCAAGACCTATGTCGAGCTCGGCATGGGGGTGGGCATCATTGCCGCGATCGCGCACGACGAGGCGCGCGACACCGCGCTGTCGGCCATCGATGCCCGGCACCTCTTCGCGGTGAACCTCACCCGGCTCGCGGTGCGCCGCGGCAGCTATCTGCGCGACTATGTCTATGCCTTCATCGCGCAGTTCGCGCCCACGCTGGGGCGGGCGGTGGTCGACGCGGCCATGACCGAGCCGCCCTCGGCGGGCTGATCGTCCGCGGGCGCGTGACCGGTCGCCGCGGCGCCGCCCGACCGGACCGCGCGTTCCGCCCCGGCCGCGGACCCCGCCGGCTTGCCGCACGGCGCTGCCCGGCGTAGCGTGGCCGGCATGACTGCCAACCCTGCCTCTGCGCCCCGGCCCGCGTCGGTGCCGCCCGCGCGCCTCAGCCCCGCCCAGCTCCAGACCTGGCTCACCGATGGCGGCGAGATCGCGCTGCTCGATGTCCGCGAGACCGGCGTCTACGCCCATGGTCACCTGCTGCTGGCGGTCTCGGCCCCGGCCTGGCGGCTGGGCCTGCTGATCGACCGCCTGGTGCCGCGGCGCGACACCCGGGTGGTGCTGGTCGATGGCGATGGGTCGCGGGTCGACGAGGCCGCTGCCACGCTGCGCTCGCTGGGCTGGACGAGCGTGTCGGCGCTCGACGGCGGCACGCAGGCCTGGGTCGCCTGGGGCGGCGAACTGTTCAGCGGCACGAATGTGCCGAGCAAGGCCTTTGGCGAGCTGATCGAGCACCAGCACCACACCCCGTCCATCGATGCCGACGAGCTCGCCCGGCGACTGGCCGACGGCGAGAACCTGGTGGTCGTCGACAGCCGTACCCCCGAGGAGTTCGCGCAGTTCAGCCTGCCCTTCGCGCACAGCCTGCCGGGTGGCGAACTCGTCTACCGCATTGGCGAGCTTGCCCCCGATCCGGCCACCCTGGTGGTGGTCAACTGCGCCGGTCGTACCCGCAGCATCGTCGGCGCCCAGACCCTGATCGATGCCGGCATTCCCAACCCGGTGGTCTCGCTGCGCGACGGCACCATGGCCTGGCTGCTGGCGGGGCGCGAACTCGCCCGTGGGCGGCGCGCGGCGCTGCCCGAGCCGGGTGCCGGGAGCCTCGCGCAGGCCCGCGACCGCGCGCAGGCGATGGCGGGTCGCGCCGGCGTGGGCTGGGTGGATGATGCCGTGCTCGCCCGCTGGCAGCAGGAGGCCGATCGCACCCTCTACCGATTCGATGTGCGCACCCGCGAGGAGTACCAGACCGCTCACCTCGCGGGCTGGCGATGGGCTCCGGGTGGCCAGCTGGTGCAGGCCACCGATGAATTCATCGGCACCCGCGGTGCGCGCATCGTGCTGGCAGACCACGACGGCGTGCGCGCCCTGAGCGCGGCCGCCTGGCTGGCGCAACTCGGCGTCGGCGAGGTCTGGCTGTATCGGCCCGCGGCCGATGCGCCCCGGGTCACCGGGCCCGAGCCCCTGCAGGTGCTGCGGCCTCATCCCGCAGTGCCTTGCGTGTCACCGGCGCAGGCCGCGGCCTTGCTGGCCGAGGGCTCGACGCTGGCCTTCGATGTCGATCGGCGCGCGCCCTACGAGCGGCGGCATGTGGCGGGTGCGCGCTTCTGCGTGCCCGATCGCCTGAGCGAGTTCCTTGCCGATGCGCCGCCGCAGGCCACGATCCTGATCGCGTCGGCCGACGGTGTCCTGGCCGGGTTGGTGGCAGCCGAGCTGGTGGCCCGCACCGGGCGCGATGCGCGGGCGATTGCCGGTGGCACCCAGGCCTGGGTGGCCGCCGGCCTGCCCGTTGGCAGCGGCGACCGGGGAGTGCTCAGCGGCGACGATGATCACTGGTTCAGCCCCTACGCCCACCGCGATCTCGCCCGGCGCGACGCCGCCTTCCGCGCGTACCTCGACTGGGAGCTTGGTCTGGTGGCCCAGCTCGAACGCGATCGCACCCACGCCTTTCGGCTCGGCTGAACCGCGGGGTCCGGGCCTCGCCAAAAAAATACGGCCGTCGATGGCATGCGCCAAGGACGGCCAAAGGGGGGAAGCCGTGATGCCGATGTCAGGCAATCCAGCCGGGGCAGCCACCCCGACCGGGTGCCCGCCGACCCGGGGCCGGGGCGCGCAACGCGCCGCCGGGAGTCCCGAGCCCGCAGGCTTGCGTGTCGGTCGGGCAGGGTTGCCCGACCTTTCAATGCCTCAGACCGCTTCGGCGAGTGCGGCTTTCATTTTCTGCATGGCCTTGACCTCGATCTGGCGGATGCGCTCGGCCGACACGCCGAACTCGTCGGCCAGGTCGTGCAGCGTGAGCGAGCCGCCCTCGCTCTCGTCGCGCAGCCAGCGGGCCTCGATGATCCGGCGGCTGCGCGGATCGAGGGTGGCGAGCGCCTGCGACAGACCCTCGCCGTGCAGGCGGTCGCGCTCGCGGCGCTCGAGCACCTCGCTGGGCTCCGCCTGCGGCGCGGCCAGGTAGGCGATCGGGGCGAAACTGTCCTCGTCGCTCTCGCCGGTCGGCTCCAGGGCCATGTCCTGCCCGGTGAGGCGGGTTTCCATCTCAGCCACATCGGCCGGCTTGACATTGAGCCGGGCCGCGATCGCGTCGATCTCGCCGGCCGACAGGGTGTGCGCATCGGTGCGCTGCGAGCGCAGGTTGAAGAACAGCTTGCGCTGGGCCTTGGTGGTGGCCACCTTGACCAGGCGCCAGTTCTTCAGGATGTATTCATGGATCTCGGCCTTGATCCAGTGCAGGGCGAAGGACACCAGTCGCACGCCGCGCTCCGGGTCGAAGCGCTTGACCGCTTTCATCAGGCCGATGTTGCCTTCCTGGATCAGGTCGGCGTGGGGCAGGCCGTAGCCGAGGTACTGCCGGGACACCGAGACCACCAGCCGCAGGTGCGACATCACCAGCTCGCGGGCGGCGGTCAGGTCGGCATGGTCGCGCAGGCGCCGGCCGAGTTCGGTCTCGCGCTCGGGCGAGAGCATGGGCAGGCGATTGACCGCCGAGATGTAGGCATCCAGATTCCCGACGGGCGGCAAGGCCATCGCAACGCCTTGGGCGCCGGCGGGGACGAGAGCGGTCGGAGTCAGGGTGGCCATGAGGTTCCTTTCGTGGGCGTGCCTTTTGTTGCAGCACACAAAAATATTAGCACTCATGGGTAGAGAGTGCCAATGCTTCCTGACAATCGGAGGCTGGGCGTGCGCGAGCGTTGCGCCGGCTCAATCCGGCGGCCTGCCCGGCCCCGGTTCGGGATGCGGCCCGGAGGGCGACCCAGCAGCTTGAAGCTCAGTCGAGCAGCGCGCTGGCGAACTCGGCGGCCGAGAAGGCCTGCAGGTCATCCAGGCCTTCGCCCACGCCGATGAAGTACACCGGGATCGGGCGCTCGCGCCGGGTGTGGGCCAGGGCCGCGAGCGCGCCGCCCTTGGCGGTGCCGTCGAGCTTGGTGACCACCAGGCCGGTGAGGCCCACTGCCTCGTCGAAGGCCTTCACCTGGGCCAGCATGTTCTGCCCGGTGTTGCCGTCGAGCACCAGCAGGCTCTCATGCGGGGCGCCCTCCATGGCCTTGCCGAGCACGCGATGGATCTTGCGCAGCTCGTCCATGAGGTGGGTCTGGGTGGGCAGCCGGCCGGCGGTGTCGATCATGACCACCCCGGTCTGGCGGGCCCGGCCTGCGCTCACCGAGTCGAAGGCCACCGCCGCGGGGTCGCCGCCCTGCTGCGAGACCACCTGCACGCCGTTGCGCTCGCCCCACTGCGTGAGCTGTTCGCGCGCCGCGGCCCGGAAGGTGTCGCCGGCGGCCAGCAGGATGGTCTTGCCCTCGCCCTGCAGGTGGTGGGCGAGCTTGCCGATGGAGGTGGTCTTCCCGGCGCCGTTGACGCCGGTGATCATCATCACCAGCGGCGCGGCGCGGTCGATGTCCATGGGACGCTCCAGCGGCAGGAGCATCTCGGTGAGCAGGACGCGCAGAGCTTCGCGCACCTGGGCGCCGTCGGTGAGGCGCTGGTCTTTGACCCGCCGGCGCAGGCCCTCGAGCAGGACGCGCGTGGTCTCGACGCCGGCGTCGCTGACCAGCAGCGCCGTCTCGAGCTCCTCGAAGAGCGATTCGTCGATGCGGGCCGCGCCGAACAGGCCGGCGAGGTTGCCGCTGGTGCGCGACAGGCCTTGCCGCAGCTTGGCCAGCCAGCCAGTGCGGGCCGGCGCGGGCTCGGCAGCCGCGGCTGGCGCCGCCACGAGGGCAGAGGCAGGGGCCTGGGCGGGCGCCAGTGCCTGAGCCGGCGCCGCGACCGAAGGCAGGATCGGCGAGGCCGGGCCCGCGGCTGGCGCGGCGGGGCTGTCGACCGGAGGGGGCGCAGGCTGGGCGGCCGGCGGGGGCTTGCGTCTTAGGAATCCGAACATGATTTCCGCGACAATTCTACCCCTGCCGTCCGCTCACCCTTGCCCGATTCCGCGATGCCCGCCAAGCCCCCCCGTACCCCGCCGCCTGGCGCCCCGCGCGCCGCGCCGCAGCGCGTGCGCCTGATCGGCGGCCGCTGGCGGCGCAGCCTGCTGCCGGTGATCGACGCCCCTGGCCTGCGGCCCACGCCCGACCGGGTGCGCGAGACCCTGTTCAACTGGCTCGGCCAGGACCTCACCGGTCTGGTCTGCGCCGATCTCTTCGCCGGCACCGGCGCCCTCGGGCTCGAGGCGGCTTCGCGGGGCGCGGCGTTGGTGCATCTGGCCGAGACCGCGCCGGCCGCGCGCCGCGCCCTGCAGGCGGCGATCGACCGGCTCGGCGCCGCCGAGCAGGTGCGCCTGCACGCCGGTGATGCGCTCGGCCTGCTGCAGCGTCTGCGCGCCGCCGGTGTGCTCCTCGACCTGGTCTTCGTCGATCCGCCCTTCCGCCAGGACCTGCTGGCCGGCGTCCTGCCGGTGCTGGCGCCGCTGCTGAATCCGGCGGCGGCCTGGGTCTATGTCGAGTCCGAGGCCGCGCTCGACGAGGCGCAGGTGCGCGACTGGCTCGGTCCGGATGCCCGCATCGCGCGGCGGGCCGCGGCCGGGCAGGTGCATTACCATCTGCTCGCCATCCAGCCCCAGGAGAATCCATGACCCCCGTCGTCGCCGTCTATGCCGGTACCTTCGACCCGATCACCCGCGGGCACGAGGAACTGGTGCGCCGCGCCGCCAGCCTGTTCCACGAGGTGGTGCTCGCGGTGGCCGACAGCCGCGGCAAGAGTCCGCTCTTCGAGCCGGCCGAGCGCGAGGCGATCGCCCGCGAGGCGCTGGCCATCTATCCGAATGTGCGGGTGGTGCGCTTCTCGGGCCTGCTGGTCAACCTGCTGCGCGCCCAGGGCGCGCGGGTGGTGGTGCGCGGCCTGCGCGGGGTGACCGACTTCGACTACGAGTTCCAGCTCGCCGGCATGAACAGCCGCCTCATGCCCGAGATCGAGACGGTCTTCATGACCCCCACCGACGAATACCGGCATGTGTCGGCCACGCTGGTGCGCGAGATCGCCACCCTGGGTGGCGACGTCGCCCAGTTTGTCTCGCCGGTGGTGTTCCGCCACCTGCAGGCCAAGATCGCCGAGCGGGCCCGCCAGGCCTGAACCGTCATGGCGCTGATGATCACCGACGAGTGCATCAACTGCGATGTCTGCGAGCCGGAGTGCCCGAACGATGCCATCTCGATGGGCCCCGAGATCTACCAGATAGACCCGGCGCTGTGCACCGAGTGCGTCGGTCACCATGACGAGCCGCAGTGCCGTCAGGTCTGCCCGGTGGACTGCATCCCGCTCAACCCGCAGTGGCCGGAATCGCACGAGGCGCTGATGGCCAAGTATCAGCGGCTTCAGCAGGCGCCAGCGGCTGCGCCGCCGCGAGCCGACTGACGCGCCAGGACTGACGCGCCCGGACCCCGCGCGCTCCGACCCGCCCCCATCCGCCCCGGTTCCCTCTTCCGCCATCGACATCTCGCTGCCATGTGCGGCGATCATGCTCGGGCGCGTTTCCCGGAGACCCGATGAACCTGATTCTGTGGCGCCATGCCGAGGCGCAGGATGCCGAGCCCGATCTCGCCCGTGAACTCACCGCGCGCGGCCGGCGGCAGGCGCAGGCCATGGCGCAGTGGCTGCGGCCGCGCCTGCCCGAGCGCTGCCTGATCCTGGCGAGCCCTGCGCAGCGCACCCGCCAGACCGCCGACGCGCTGGGCATCGACTACCGCATCGACCGTCATCTCGCCCCGGATGTCGATGTCGCGCACTACCTCGCGGCCGCGAACTGGCCGCAGGGCACCGAGGGCTGCGGCGGCACCGTGGTGCTGGTGGGCCACCAGCCCATGATCGGGCGCCTGGCCAGCCTGCTGATGGCCGGTCAGGAGATGGACTGGAGCGTGCGCAAGGGCGCGGTCTGGTGGCTGAGCACCCGCGAGCGCGAGGGCCGCGAGCAGGTCGTGCTACGCTCGGTGACCAACCCCGAGCAGCTCTGAACGGTCCCCCGCGCGGCCGCGCCGGCCTGCGGGATTCTCCCGCGAGGTCAATCCATGCAAACCCGTGAACTCGGTCGCAGCGGCCTGAAGGCGGTTCCGCTTGCCTTCGGCGGCAATGTCTTTGGCTGGACGGCCGATGCCGCCCGCTCCTTCCAGCTGCTCGATGCCTTCGTCGATGCTGGCTGCAACCTGATCGACACCGCCGATGTCTATTCGCGCTGGGTGCCTGGCCATCGCGGCGGCGAGTCCGAGAGCCTGATCGGCCAGTGGCTGGCGCGCAGCGGCCGGCGCAACCAGGTGCTGATCGCGACCAAGGCCGGCATGGACATGGGAGAGGGCAACAAGGGCCTGTCGCCGGCCTACCTGCGGCGCGCGGTCGATGCCTCGCTGCAGCGCCTGGGCATCGACTGCATCGATCTCTATCAGGCACATCAGGACGATGCCGACACCCCGCTGGAAGACACGCTGGGCACCTTCGCCGAGCTGATCCGCGCGGGCAAGGTGCGCGCCATCGGCGCCTCCAACTACACTGCGCCGCGTCTGGCGCAGGCCCTGGCGGTGTCGGCCCGGCTGGGGCTGCCGCGCTACGAGACCCTGCAGCCCGGCTACAACCTCGCCGACCGTGCCGGCTTCGAGGCCGAACTGCAACCGCTGTGCGTGAAGGAGGGCCTGTCGGTCATCCCGTACTACTCGCTGGCGGCGGGCTTTCTCAGTGGCAAGTACCGCAAGCCCGAAGACCTCGAGGGCCGTGCCCGCGGGGCGCGCGCCGGCAGCTACCTGAACGAGCGCGGGCTGCGCATCCTGGCCGCGCTCGATGCAGTGGCCGTGCGGCTGGGCACCACCCAGACCGCGGTGGCGATCGCCTGGCTGCGCGACCGGCCGGCCATTGCCGCGCCGATCGCCAGCGCCACCAGCGTCGAGCAGCTTCAGGCGCTGCTGGCGGGGCTGCGGCTGCCGCTCGATGCGGCCGCCGTGGCGGCGCTGGACGCGGCCAGCGCCTGAGCCGGCCAGCGCCTGAGCCGCTCAGCGGCTGTTGACCACCCGCGGGGCGGCCGGCGGCAGCGTGAGGCTGGCCATGCCGAGCGACACCCCGCGGTTGACCGCCGAGACAATCGCCTTGAGCGCCGCGGTGACGATGTTCTCGTCGATGCCCACGCCGTAGGCGCTCTGGTCCCAGCCGAACTTCAGCTGCACATAGGCCACCGCCCGCGAGTCTTCGCCGGCGGTGAGCGAGTGCTCGGAATAGCTCATCACATGGGCGTCGATGCCCAGGGCCTGCTGCAGGCCGCGCATCATCGCGTCCACCGGGCCGTTGCCCGCGCCGGCGACCGCGAGCGGCTGACCGTCGTGCAGCACCGTGGCCTCGACGCGCTCGGCGTTGGTCTGGCCGCGCACATGGGTCTGGGCGTGGTCCTCGTAGCGCAGCGGGCCGTTGCCTTCGAGGTAGGTGCGGTCGAAGGCCTTGCGGATCTCGCTCGAGCTCACCTCCTTGCCGGTGGCGTCGGTGATGCCCTGGATGACCTGGCTGAACTCGATCTGAAGCAGCCGCGGCAGGTTCAGGCCGTGGTCGCGCTCGAGCAGGTAGGCCACGCCGCCTTTGCCCGACTGGCTGTTCACCCGGATGATCGCGTCGTAGGTGCGGCCGAGGTCGGAGGGGTCGATCGGCAGGTAGGGCACATCCCAGAAGCCGCCTTCGGTCTTGCGCTCGGCCAGGCCCTTCTTGATGGCGTCCTGGTGCGAGCCCGAGAACGCGGTGAACACGAGTTCGCCGCCGTAGGGATGACGCGGGTGCACCGGCAGCTGGGTGCAGTGCTCGGACACCCGGATGGTCTCGTTGATGTCCGAGAAGTCGATGCCGGGGTCGACGCCCTGGGTGTAGAGGTTCATGGCCAGCGTCACCAGGCAGACATTGCCGGTGCGCTCGCCGTTGCCGAACAGGCAGCCTTCCACCCGGTCGGCGCCGGCCATCACCGCGAGCTCGGCCGCGGCCACGCCGCAGCCGCGGTCGTTGTGCGGATGCACCGAGAGCACCACCGAATCCCGGTACTTCAGGTTGCGGTGCATCCACTCGATCATGTCGGCGTAGATGTTGGGCGTGCTGTGCTCGACCGTGGCCGGCAGGTTGATGATCATCTTGTGCTGCGGGGTGGGCTTGAGCACATCGCCCACGGCGTCGCAGACCTCCTTGGCGTAATCGAGCTCGGTGCCGGTGAAGCTTTCGGGCGAGTACTCGAAGATCCAGTCGGTGCCGGGGTTGCGGGCCGCGTGCTGCGCCACCCACTGCGCGCCCTGCACCGCGATCTGCTTCACGCCCTCGCGATCGAGGCAGAACACCACCCGGCGCTGCGCGGTGGAGGTGGAGTTGTACAGGTGCACGATGGCGCGCCTGGCGCCCTTGAGCGACTCGAAGGTGCGCTCGATCAGTTCCTCGCGCGCCTGGACCAGCACCTGCGGGGTGACATCATCGGGAATCAGGTTCTCGTCGATGAGCCGGCGCACGAAGTCGAAGTCGGTCTGCGAGGCCGAGGGAAAGCCCACCTCGATCTCCTTGTAGCCGAGCTTCACGAGGTGATTGAACATCGCCAGCTTGCGCTCGCCGTCCATGGGCTCGATCAGTGCCTGGTTGCCGTCACGCAGATCGACGCTGCACCAGATGGGCGCGCGGGTGATGGTGTTGTTGGGCCAGGTGCGATCGGGCAGGTTCACCGGCGCGAAAGGGCGGTACTTGGCACGGGGGTCGGGCATGGTCATGACGGTTTCCTTCGGCGGCACGGGGATGGAATGCGAGGCTGCCCCCCGACCATTCGAAGGCCGAGAGCACAACCGGTGATGGGGGAAAGTGTTGTCTGCGCCTAGGGGCGCAGTAGCGCTAGCAGGACGAGCGCACGCAGGCCGGCGGCAGAAGCGCTGGCGCGAAGCGGGAAGGCGTGGCTCGGAGACATCCCGGCATCATGGGTGAGCCGGGGGGCGCTTGTCAACCGCTGTCATCGCGGCTTCATCGTCGCGTCAATGCGCTGCAACCTTCGCGGTCCATCGTGACGGCACCCTGTCCGGAGCCCGATCATGACCGCGATTGCCGAAGCCGATGTCGCCGCCGAACTGCGGGTGTCTGTCGCCCGCACCGACGAGGAGGTGGCCGCGGCGCTGCGCCTGCGTCACCAGGTTTTCGTGCATGAGCTCGGTGCGCGTGCCACGGCCGAGGCGGGGCTGGAGCGCGATGCCTTCGACGCCCACTGCCTGCACCTGATCGTGCGCGAGGGCTCGCGCGGCGCGGTGGTGGGCACCTACCGGGTGCTGATGCCGCAGGGCGCCCGCGCGATCGGCCGGCTCTACGCCGAGGGCGAGTTCGACCTCGGGCGCCTGGCGCCGATCCGTGACGACCTGGTCGAACTCGGCCGGGCCTGCGTGCGGGCCGACCATCGCGGCGGGCCGGTGCTGATGCTGCTCTGGGGCGCGCTGAGCGCGCTGCTCGCCGACAGCGGCCATCGCTATCTGATCGGCTGTGTCAGCGTGCCGATGGCCGACGGCGGGCGGCTCGCCGCCGACCTCTATCGGCGACTGGCAGACACCCATCTCGCCGGCGAGAGCCTGCGGGTCTGGCCCCGCGAGCGCCTGCCCCTGGAGACGCTGGCCCCGCTGCCGGCGCCGGCTCCGCTGCCGCCGCTGCTCAAGGGCTATCTGCGCGCCGGCGCACGCCTGCTCGGCGAGCCGCATCACGACGCCGACTTCGGGTGCGCCGACCTGCCGGTGCTGCTCAATGTCGACGCGCTGAGCGCGCGTTACCGTCGCCGGTTCGGGGCCTGAGCCGCAGCCAGCAGCGCAGCGGGAGGGCGGCGGCCGGCCTGCGCGATCGCCTCGGCGGTGCGCGGCGGCAGCGCCCGAAGGGCGAATGCCGCGAGGTCGGCCAGCGAGGGCTGCGCGCTCAGCCTGCCCTCGATCTGCGTCACATGGCCGAGCGATTGCAGCGTGCCGAGCGCCTGGCGCAACGCGGCGCGCTGGGGCAGTCGCGCGGCGCTCGCCGGATCGAGCAGGGCCATGCGCTCGGCGACCATCAGCGCGCAGTCCTCGACCAGCCTGGCCTCGGGCGGGTCCGAGGCCAGGCCCTCGAGCAGGCTCGCGACCAGCGCCCAGCGCAGCAGCAGCGGTGCCACCGGCGCGGCGAGCCAGCGGTGCCTGGAGGGCGGGCCGGACGGCGCATCGCGCCCGAGCGCGTCGAGGCAGGCCTGCAGCCGGGCCGCGGGCGGGCGGCCGTCGTCGCCCAGGAAGAGCTCGGTCCGCAGCAGAGGATGCAGGCCGAGCGCGGCCGCGGGCGGCGCCGCCTCTGCGCTGCCCTCGCCCTGAGCGAGCAGACCGGCGATCAGCCCGGCTTCGGCGAAGGCGTGCAGCACATTGTGGCGGGCGTAGTCCACCGCGTGGCGTCGCTCCTCGATCACCAGGATGAGATCGCCCAGCGGGTGCGACTGACGGCGGATCAGGCCCTGCGACAGCCCGAGCGCGATCACCGCGGCGGGCTCGTCGCCGGTCAGCACCTGGCGCGGGGACATCGGGTTGGCCGTGGCCAGCGCCTTGAGCTGGCCGATGCGCGCGTGCAGCTCGTCCTCGTCGATCGCGGCCTTGTCGGCGCCGGGCAGCGCCATCGCCAGCAGATTGACCGGGCCGATCACCACGGCCTGGTTGATGCGTTCGGTGACCGTCTGCGCGAGGGCCTCGATCAGGGCGCCGCGTGGCGAGGCGCGCCGGGCCTCGCCTTGCGGACCGGCCTGTGGATCGCCTCCGGGTTCGCCTCCGGGTTCGGCAGCCGCACGGGCCTGCGCTTCACGCCACTGCGGCCAGTGCTGCTCGAGCAGGTCGGTGAGCATCACCGGCTCCCCGAGGTTCACATGCACCCGGCCGAAGTCCCGCTTGCGCAGGGCGGCCACCGCACGCAGCGCGCCGGCCAGGGTCTCGCGTGACTTGCGGCCGCCGGCGAGCTCGGCGGCGTGGCTCGCGGACTCGATCACCTGCTCGTAGCCGATGTACACCGGCAGCAGCACCTGCGGCCGAACCGGTTCGCGCAGGAAACTGTCGACGGTCATCGAGAGCAGCCCGGCGCGCGCCGGCAGGGTCAGGCCGGTGCGGCTGCGGCCGCCTTCCACGAAGTACTCGATCGGATAGCCGCGCCGCAGAAGCTCGTGCAGGTACTGCGCGAACACCGCGCCGTACAGCGGATCGTCGCGGAAGCTGCGGCGCATGAAGAACGCGCCGGCGCGTCGCAGCAGGGTGCCGGCCACCGGGATGTCGAGGTTCTCGCCGGCGGCGATGTGCGGAATCTGCAGCCCGCGGTGGTGGATGATCCACGACAGCAGCAGGTAATCGACATGGCTGCGGTGGCAGGGCAGCCAGACCAGCTGCGCCCCCGCGGCGGTGCGCGCAAGCGTCTCGAAGCCATGCACCGACACGCCGCGGTAGATGCGCGTCCACAGCGCGGTGAGTGCGACATCCCAGACGCGGATGACCGGGTATGCATAGTCCGAGGCGATGCCCACCGCCATGCGCCGCGCCTGCAGCTCGGCCTGGGCGGGGGTGATGCCGGCGCGACCCGCCTGGGCGGCGATCTGCGCGCGCACCGGCGAGCTGTCGATCAGGGCGCCGATCAGCGTCTGGCGGTGCGACAGGTTGGGGCCGATGGCGAGTTCGCGCTCGAGGCGGAACTGCGCGCGCAGCGCGCGGGCCACGCGGCGCTGGTCGCTGGCGGGGTCGGCTGCATGGGCCGGGGCGGGCGCATGGGCCGGGGCGGGCGCCTGAGTCGCGGCGGTCGCGTCAGCGCGGGTCTGGATGAGCAGGTCGGCCAGCGCGATCGGCGGGCTGAACCGGATCAGGGTCTGGCGGCCGTGGATCAGCACCCGCAGCAACTGGGTGAACAGGCCCGGCGCCGACCAGGCATCGGCCACCATCACCTTGAGCAGCGACTCCTGCTGGCGCGGTGCGCGGCCGAAGAACACGCTCACCGGCACCACCTGCAGCGGCGGCGCGTCGGCCTCGCGCGCGGCCGCGGCCAGGCGTGCCAGCCGGGGCGGATACCGGTAGGGCGTGCTACCCAGCGGCGAGGGCTGGCCGCGTCGGCTGAGAAAGAAGTAGCCGTGACGCTCGCGCAGCCCGGCGCCCTCGATCGGCTGCAGCGGGCCGGGGAGCCCGAGCCGGCGGGTGGCCTCCTCCAGGACCAGCAGCGCGGTGATCTGGCGCACCGGCAGCACGTAGCAGAGTATCGGCGCGGGATCTGGCGGGGCATCGACCGCGGCGGCCGTGCCCGCCTCGCCCGCCGCGGTCGACATCCGGCGTGCGGCGGCCTCGCGCACGGCCTCCTGGCCGCTCGCCTCGAACCGCACCAGCGTCATCAGGGCCCGCCGGGCGAGGTCGACCAGGCGGCTGCGCATGCGGCTACAGGGTCTGGTAGAGCACTTCGGAGAACGGGCCGACCTCGTTCCAGGTGGCGGCCTCGGCCCGCAGGCTCTCGTCGCTCAGGGGATGGCGCTGCGCCCAGGCCGCCGGCAGCTCGATGCGTACCCGGCCGGCGCGCGCGAACAGCGCCGGCAGCGGCACCTCTTCGCCATCCCGGCGACGGTGAAGGATGATCGACACCCGCAGGCAGAGCAGCATCAGCCAGTCATGCTCGTCAGTGATCGCCCCGCGCATCTTGCGCAGCCCGCCGCCCTGGCCGAGGGCCAGGACGGCCATGCGTGCCTGCTCGTTCTGGCTGAAGCCGGGCATGTCGGCATGGCTCAGGATGTAGCCCGAGTGCCGGTGATGGTCCTCGTGGGAGATCGACATGCCGATCTCGGCGAGCCGGGCGGTCCAGCCGAGCAGGTCACGATTGGCGACGCGCTGTTCCTCGGGGCCGCGGTCGGCCTGGCCGAGCATGGCGCGGGCGGTCTGGGCCACCCTCGCGCCATGCTCCGGGTCGAGACCGTAACGCGCGCTCATGCGGGCCACGGTGAGCTCGCGCATGTCGCCCTCGGTCTCGCGCCCGAGCAGGTCGTAGAGCAGACCCTGACGCAGCGCGCCCGGGCAGTAGCGCATGGCCGGGAGCTCGAGCTCCTCGAACACCGCGATCATGGCCGCCAGCCCGCCGGCCAGCACCGGGCGGCGATCGGCCCGCAGGCCTTCGAGCTTGAGCCGCTCGGCGTTGCCTGCGGCGAGCAGGGCGTCGGCGATGTCGCGCAGGCCCTGGCGGGTGAGCTCGGTGCGGCCCCACTGCGCTGCCGCGATCTGGCTCAGCGACTTGGCGGTGCCTGACGTGCCCACGGCGTAGTCCCAGCCCTCGCGCCGGTAGGCGAGCCCGATGGGGGCCAGCGCGGCGCGTGCGCGCAGCACCGCCTTCTCGAAGGACGACCGGCTGAGGTTGCCGTCGGGGAAATGCTTGCGACTGAGCGACACGCAGCCCACGCTCACCGACTCGAGCAGGCGGGTCTCGTAGTCTTGTCCGATGATGCACTCCGTGGAGCCGCCGCCGATGTCGACCACCAGCCGATTGCGGCCGTCGGCAGGCAGGGCGTGCGCCGCGCCGCAGTAGATCAGCCGCGCTTCTTCATGGCCGGCGATGATGTCGATCGGAAAGCCGAGCGCGGCCTCGGCGGTGGCCCGGAAGTGGCTGGCGTTGCGCGCCACCCGCAGGGTGTTGGTGGCCACCGCCCGCACCGCGTCGGGGCTGAAGGAGCGCAGCCGCTCGCCGAAGCGGGCCAGCGCCTCGAGGGCGCGCTGCTGCGCCGGAGCGTCGATCATGCCTTCGGGAGTGAGGCCCGCCGCCAGCCGCACCGGCGCCTTCAGCGCATCGAGCGGCTGCACCTGGACCCCGCTGCCCGATTGTTCGACGCGCCCGATCAGCAGGCGGAAGCTGTTCGATCCGAGGTCGACGGCGGCAAGCAGGTGGCGTTCAGGCATCCCGGGCAGGAGCGGGCAAGGCACAATGGACAGAGGAGGCCGGGAGAATGGCAAATAAAGCCCGTGTCATCAAATCGTCATCCCGTGCCCAGAGACTGGGCTCCATGGAAGCCTCCGATCAGGGCAGCGATCTGCCGGCGCAGGGTGAGCCGCGTCTGCTCAACCGCGAGCTCGGCATGCTCGCCTTCAACGAGCGCGTGCTGGCCCAGGCGGAATCCGCGCAGGTGCCCCTGCTGGAGCGGCTGCGCTACCTGACCATCGTCTCGAGCAACCTCGACGAGTTCTTCGAGGTGCGGGTGGCCGAACTGCGTGAGATCGCGGCTTCGCGCCATGCCGATGCGGTGACGGCCCGCGAGAGCCTGCGCACCATCGCGGCCCGGGCCCGGCTGCTGGTCGAGCGACAGTATGGCCTGCTCAACGATGCGCTGATGCCGGCGCTTGCCACCGAAGGCATCGTCTTCCAGATGATCGCCTCCTGGACGCCGGCGGTGCGCCAGTGGGCCGAGCAGGTCTTCCTGGACGAGATCGAGCCTTTGCTCACGCCGATTGCGCTCGACCCGGCGCATCCGTTTCCGCGCATTCTCAACAAGAGCCTGAATTTCATGGTCGAGCTCGAGGGCCAGGATGCCTTCGGTCGACGCGCCGGGCTGGCGGTGGTCCAGGCGCCGCGGGCTTTGCCGCGCGTTCTGCGCGTGCCCTCGGCGGTGTGCGGCGTGCCGCATGGCGTGATGCTGCTCACCTCGGTGGTCCAGGGCTTCGTCGAGCGGCTCTTCCCGGGCCTGGTGGTGCGCGCGGTGCACCAGTTCCGGGTCACCCGCAACAGCGAGCTGTTCGTCGACGACGAGGAGATCACCGACCTGCGCAGCGCGTTGCAGGGCGAGCTGCGCCAGCGGCACTATGGCGATGCGGTGCGGCTGGAGGTGTCGGCGGCCTGCCCTGACACGGTGCTGCGCCGGCTGCTCGACGAGTTCGGGCTGGAAGAGTCCGACTGCTATCGGGTGGCCGGGCCGGTCAACCTGCACCGCCTGGGCCAGGTGATCGACCTCGTGGAGCGGCCCGATCTCAAGTTCCCGGTCTTCGAGGCCCGGGTGCCGCCGGCGCTCGCCGAGCGCGACCTGTTCGCGGCCATCCGCCGGCGCGACATCCTCCTGCACCATCCCTACGAGTCCTTCAACCCGGTGATGGGCTTCCTCAGCTCGGCGGCCACCGACCCGAAGGTGGTGGCGATCAAGCAGACCATCTACCGCACCGGCACCGACTCGGCGCTGATGGAGTCGCTGATCGAGGCGGCCCGCATCGGCAAGGAGGTCACGGTGGTGCTCGAGCTGATGGCCCGTTTCGACGAGGAGGCCAACATCAACTGGGCGGCTCGCCTCGAGCAGGTCGGCGCGCATGTGGTCTATGGCGTGGTCGGCCACAAGACCCACGCCAAGATGGCGATGATCGTGCGCCGCGAAGACGGACGGCTGCGCCGCTACGTGCATCTGGGCACCGGCAACTACCACCCGCGCACCGCCCGCCTGTACGAGGACTTCGGCCTGCTCACCGCCGACGAGAAGATCTGCGCCGATGTGCACGAGCTGTTCCGCCGGCTCACCGGCCTGGGCCGCGCCGGCGAGCTCAATGCGCTGGTGCAGTCACCGTTCACGCTGCACGCGATGGTGCTCGCCTCCATTCGCCGCGAGGCCCGCCATGCCCGCGCCGGGCGCCGCGGCTACATCGCCGCCAAGGTCAATGCGCTGCTCGAGCCCGCGGTGATCGCGGCCCTCTACAAGGCCAGCCAGGCCGGCGTGAAGATCGATCTGATCGTGCGCGGGGTCTGCGCGCTGCGCCCGGGGGTGCCCGGGCTGTCGGAGAACATCCGCGTGCGCTCCATCGTCGGCCGCTTCCTGGAGCACAGCCGCGTGTACCACTTCTGGAACGATGGCGAGCACGATGTCTGGCTGGCCTC
>NZ_CEXFHW010000005.1:0-52980 GCF_982640115.1 Quisquiliibacterium sp.
GCCGCGCAGGCGGCCGAACTGGTGTCCTTCACCCGCTACCCGCCGCGCGGCCGACGCGGCGCGGCCTTCGGCATGGCCCATGACGGCTACCGCGCCGGCAGCCCCTTGGAGAAGATGGCCGCCGCCGAGGCCCGCACCCTGGTGGTGGCCATGATCGAGACCGTGGAGGGTCTGGCCGAGGTCGACGCGATCGCCGCGGTGCCGGGGGTGGATGTGCTCTTCCTCGGGCACTTCGATCTCACCAACTTCATGGGCATTCCGGCGGCATTCACCGACCCCCGCTTCGAGCAGGCCCTGGCCGACATCGGCGCCGCGGCACGGCGCCACGGCAAGATCGCCGGCACCATGGCCGGTGACGCCGCCTGGGCGGCCCGGTTGCACGCCCACGGCTTCCGGCTCTTCGCCTGCGGCATCGATGTCCACCTTTACCAGCAGGCGCTGGCCGGCAGCATCCGGGCGGTGCGGGCGCTGGGCTGAAGACCGGGATGGCCTCACCCGCCGGGCCGCGCCAGCCCGCGCCCCTGCCCCGCTCGCGGGCGCCGGCGCTGCTGCTCGCCGGCGGGCTGATCCTGGCCGGGGTGCTGGCGGCACTGGCCGTGGGCCGCTATCCGGTGGCGCCCGCCGACCTGGTGCGGGCGATGTGGGCCGCGCTGGGCGGCGCTCCCGCCGGCCTGGACGACACCACCCGCACGGTGGTGCTCGGCATCCGCGGCCCAAGGATCCTGGCCGCGCTGCTGGTGGGCGCAGCCCTGTCGGCCGCGGGCTGCGCCTTCCAGGCGCTGTTCCGCAACCCGCTGGTCTCGCCCGACATCCTCGGCGCCTCGTCCGGGGCGGCGCTCGGCGCGATGCTGGCCATTCTGCTGGGCATCACCGACGCCGGCCTGCAGCTTGCCGCCTTCGCGGGCGCGCTGGCCGCGGTCACGCTGGTCTACCGGCTTGCCGGCGCCGCCAGGCAGGCCGATCCGCTGCTCGGACTGCTGCTGGTCGGCCTGGTGGTGGGCGCCCTTCTGGGCGCGGCCATCGGCCTGCTCAAGATCCTGGCCGATCCACGCGATCAGCTCCCGGCCATGACCTTCTGGCTGCTGGGCAGTCTGGCCGGCATCGGCTCCGCCGACCTGCCGGCACTGCTGCTCACCCTGCTGCCCGCCGGGGCGCTGCTGATCGCGCTGCGCTGGCGGCTGGATGCCCTCTCCCTGCCTGCCGATGAAGCTGCGGCGCTGGGCGTCCCGGTGGCGCGGCTGCGGCTGATGGTGGTGGCGGCCGCCACCCTGGCCACCGCCGCCAGCGTGGCGGTGGCCGGCATCGTCGGCTGGATCGGACTGGTGGTGCCGCACCTCGCGCGGGGGCTGGCCGGGCCCTCCTTCGCGCGCAGCCTGCCGCTGTCAATGTTCCTCGGCGGCGGCCTGCTGCTGCTGGTCGATACCCTGGCCCGCGGCCTCGGGCCGACCGAGCTGCCGCTGGGCGTGCTCACCGCGCTGATCGGCACCCCCTGCTTCCTGTGGCTGATCCGGCGCGCCGGGCGCTCGGCGCCCTGAGGCCCGGGATCGGACGGACATGCTCAGCGCCAGCCATCTGGTGAT
Source organism: Quisquiliibacterium sp. (assembly GCF_982640115.1). Taxonomy (NCBI): domain Bacteria; kingdom Pseudomonadati; phylum Pseudomonadota; class Betaproteobacteria; order Burkholderiales; family Burkholderiaceae; genus Quisquiliibacterium; species Quisquiliibacterium sp. The sequence goes on from NZ_CEXFHW010000005.1 coordinate 1,581, forward strand.
CGGCCATGCCGGCGCCGCACTGGGCGCGCCCTGCTCGGTGCGGCTCTCGGCCGGACGGGTCTGCGCCCTGCTCGGCCCCAATGGTGCCGGCAAGACCACCCTGATGCGCACCCTCCTCGGCCTGATCGCCCCGGTGGCCGGCGAGATCCTCATCGAGGGCCGGCCCCTGGCCGGGCTGGACGAGCGTGAACGCGCACGCCGGATGGCCTGGGTGCCGCAGCAGCAGGCCGGTGGCTTCGACTGGCCGGTGCGCGAACTGGTGCTGATGGGGCGCAGCGCCCACGGCGGTCTGCTCGCGGCCCCCAGCGCCCACGATCGCGCCGTGGTGGCGGCCGCGCTCGAGCGCCTGGGCATCGCGGCGCTCGCCGACCGACCGCTCTCGCGCCTGAGCGGCGGCGAGCGCCAGCTCTCGCTGATCGCGCGGGCGCTGGCCCAGCAGGCCCGACTGGTGATGCTCGACGAGCCCACCGCCAGCCTGGACTTCGGCAATCAGGGCCGGGTGATGCGCGAGGTGCGGCGGCTTGCCGATGCCGGCATGGCCGTGCTGTTCAGCACGCATGACCCGAACCTCGCGCTGCGCCACGCTGACGAAGCCTGGCTGCTGCAGGCCGGCCGGGTGTGCGAGCAGGGCGAGGCGGCCACGGTGCTCGATGCGCACCGGCTCTCGGGCCTGTACGGCGTGCCGGTGCGCGAACTGCCGCTGATGGGACCACCGGGGCGCCTCTTCCTCACCGACTGAACCACGCACGAAACGGCTCCGCGCGGATTTCGGCCTGATCCGCCTCGGCAAGTGCGGCACAGGGGCGCATCATGTCGGCCCGAGTCCGACGACACCCGGAGATCCGATGCGCACCCTGGAATTCGGCTGGTTCCTGCCCACCTCGGGCGACACCATCAGCTATGGCCGCAAGGACGGCCACCTGCCGCCCTCGATGGAGGCCTTCGAGCGCATCGCCCGGGCCGCCGAGGATGCCGGCTTCGAATACCTGCTGGTGCCGGTGTCCTCCACCTGCTGGGACGCCTACATCAGTTCGGCGATGGTGCTGGCGCGCACCGAGCGCATCCGCATGCTGGTGGCGGCGCGCCCGGGCTATGTGAACCCGGTGCTGCTCGCCCGCATGGTGGGCGCGATGGAGCAGCTCTCCGGCGGTGGTCGGGTGGCGGTCAACCTGATCGCCGGCCAGAGCGACACCGAGGCCCTGCAGGACGGCATCACCCTCGCCAAGGAGGACCGCTACGCGCACATGGACGAGGATGTGGTCATCATGAAGCGGCTCTGGAGCGATGGCTCGCCCTTCCACTTCGAGGGCCGGTTCACGCAACTGCAGGGCGCGCGCATCGCACCGCGGCCCACCCGCCCGCCGCGCTTCTATCTGGGTGGCGGCTCGCTCGAGGCCTGGGAGGTGTCGGCGAGGCACTCCGATGTGCACCTCTTCTGGGGCGACACCGTCGAGACCATCGCCGCCAACATGGTCACCATCCGCGAGATGGCGGCGCGCCACGGCCGCGCCCACGAGATCGGCTTCGGCATGCGGCTGCAGATCTGCTGCCGCGAGACCGAGGACGAGGCCTGGGCCGCGGCACATGCCCTGCTCGAGGGCGTCACCGAGTCGCAGACCGACTTCATCCGCCGCTACTACGGCAGTTCGGCCGCCAACCGGCGGGTGCAGCAGCTCGCCCAGGAGCACGGCGAGCTGATCGCACCCCACCTCTGGACCGGCATCACCCGGGTGCGCCCGGGCGCGGGCATCGTGGTGGTGGGCAATCCGCAGCAGTGCGCCGACACCCTGCAGCAGTTCATAGACATCGGCTGCCACTCCTTCTGCCTGTCGGGCTATCTGCACGACGAGGAGGCGGCGCGCTTCGCGCGCTGGGTGCGGCCCCTGCTCGCGCAGCGCAATCCCGGCCGCATGCCGCAGCTGGCCGCGGCCTGAGCGCCCGGGAAACCGCCACGCCGCGGCCCGCGCTCAGCCGGCGCGGGCCAGCGCCGCGCGCCGCGGCCGGCCCCAGGTGTAGACCGAGGTGACCGCGTAGTTCCACACCGCGCCCACCAGAATGCCGGCCACCGCGGCCAGCAGCCAACCCTGCTGGCGATCGAACAGGAAGGAGGCCAGCCCCAGGTTGGCCACCGCGCCCACCGAGCAGGCCAGCCCGAAGGAGGCCAGCCCGCCCAGCCAGCGCAGACCGGCCAGACGCCGGTCGCGATAGGTCACCAGGTTGTTGATGCTGAAGTTGAACACCATCGCAACCACCGTGGCCGCGAGCTGCGCCGACAGGAAGTCCACCCCCGCGCCGCGGTGCAGCGCCCCCAGCACCGTCAGATGCACGCCCACGCCCAGCCCGCCGATCAGGCAGAAGGCGATGAAGCGCACCGGCACCAGGTGGCCGATCAGCTTGTCGAGCAGCAGCATGCCGTAGTCCCAGGCCACCTGACCGTCGAGCTTGCTCTGCCCCGCGAGGCGGTCGCGAAAGGTGTAGGGCACCTCGGCAAAGCGCAGCGGCCGCGGGCTCGAGGCGAACAGGTCGACCAGGATCTTGAAGCCCATGCCCGAGAGGCCGCGCACGCAGCCCATGAATGCCTCGCGGGTGATCATGAAGAAGCCGCTCATCGGGTCCTTCAGCGTGGCCGGCACCACCAGCTGGCTCAGCCGGGTGGCGATCCGACTGATCAGCACACGGTGCGGCGCGAAGTCACCGAGCCCGCCGCCGGGCACATGCCGGCTGCCCACCACCACATCCAGCCCGCCCTGGCGCAGGGTGAGCAGCATGCGCGGCAGGATGCGCTCGTCGTGCTGCAGGTCGGCATCCATCACTGCCAGCACCGGCGCACTGCTGGCCAGCATGCCTTCGATGCAGGCCGAGGCCAGGCCGCGGCGGCCGATGCGCTGGATGCAGCGCACCCGCGGATCGGCCCGCCCGATCTGCCGGGCGAGTTCGGCGGTGCCATCGGGCGAGTCGTCATCGACGAACACCAGTTCCCAGGCCACCCCCGGCAGGCAGGCGGCCACCCGGCTGACGAGCTCGGCGATATTGTCGCGCTCGTTGAAGGTGGGGACGATGATCGACAGGTCGGGGCCGCCGCGCTCGGCGGCCGACAGCAGGAGCGAGGGAACAGGCTGCGGGGCATTCATCGGCGGCATCCGCGGGAGTGGCTGACCGCTCGGGTCGGTGAGCCACTGTCCCGCGGCCGCGATGGCCGCCGATTGAGCCGGCGCGCAGCCGGCGCGCCGCGAACGGGCGCGCAGCGCCGCGCATTGAGCCTGCTCCAGCCCGCGGGCGGCGCAGGCCCCGGACGCGCAGGCTCGCGCCTGCGGCGCGCGCGGCCTCAGCGGCCCTTGAAGACCGGCGCCCGCTTCTCGAGGAAGCTGGCCACGCCTTCCTTGTGGTCCTCGGTGCGGGCCAGCCGCCGGATGGTATCGATGGCCCAGCCGCCGATCTCGCGCGGATCACCGAAGGTGGTCTTCTGCAGGCCGCGCTTGAGCGCCTGCACCGCCAGCGGCGGGCTGGCAGCGATGCGCGTGGCCAGGGCACCGGCCGCGGCCATCAGCTCGGCATGCGGCACCACGCTGCCCACCAGGCCGATGCGCTGGGCCTCGGCCGCATCGATGATGTCGCCGGTGAACAGCAGCTCGGCCGCCTTCTCGGGGCCGACCAGCGCCGGCAGCCGGTAGAAGCCCCCCACATCGCAGGACAGGCCGCGACGCACGAACATCTCGGAGAACTTCGCCTGCACCGACGCGATGCGGAAGTCGGCGAACAGCGCGAGCTCGGTGCCCCAGCCGATCGCCGCGCCATTGACCGCGGCGATCACCGGCTTGCCGCACTCCAGCGCGGCGATCGCCGCCGGAGTGGGCGGGTTGTGGACGATGCCCGCGCCGCGATCGGCGATGCCGCCCGAGGGTGCGGCCATGATCTCGGCCACATCGTCACCCGAGCAGAAGGCCGGGTCGGCGCCGGTGACGATCACCACCCGCACCTGCGGGTCGGCATGCGCGTGTCGGAAGGACGACTCCAGCTCGTCGTAGGCCCGCCAGTTGAGCGCGTTGCGCCGCTGGGGCCGGTTCAGGGTGACGGTGAGGATGTGGCCGTCGAGGGTGTAGCCGGTGTGGATGAACTCGGCGGGGGCGATCAGGGTCTTGGGCGACAAGGCGGGCTCCAGGGTCCGGGGATGCGGGTTCATGCGATTGTCGGTGCGCGCGCCCGCGGCGGCGTGGGTGGCACGATCGGTTCGGAACGCGCCGCGCGATGGGCCGTGGCATGCTTGCCCGCCACCTTCTCGCCCCGGAGGCCGCCATGAGCGCCGAGCCCGCCGCCGCACCGCCACGCCTGCAGGTGCTGGCCTACACCGACTACAAGAGCCCTTACGCCTTCGTGGCCAGCGCGCCCACCAGGGCGCTGGCACTGAGCCATCCGGTCGACATCGTCTGGCGGCCCTACACGCTGCGCATCGCCGAGTACCTCGGCTCGGTGGAAGACCGCTCGGCCCACAACTGGCGACGGGTGCGCTACGCCTACATGGACGCCCGCCGGCTCGCCAATCGCCAGGGTCTCATCCTCAAGGGCCCGCGGCGCATCTACCACGGCGAGCTCGCCAGCCTGGGCATGCTCTTCGCGCAGCGCGAGGGCTTCTTCCCGGCCTATCACGACAGCACCTTCGAACGCTTCTGGCGCCACGACCTCGATATCGATGACATGGGCGCCATGCGCGAGCACCTGCGCGCGCTCGGCGGCGACCCCGACGCCTTCGAGCGCTACGCCACCGGCGAAGGCGCGCGCGAGCATCAGGCGCTGATCGCCGACGCCGAAGCCCGCGGCGTGTTCGGGGTGCCCACGCTGATCTTCCAGGACGAGATGTTCTGGGGCGGCGACCGCATCGATCTGCTGCGCCAGGCGATCGAGCAGGCCCTGCTCGCCCGCGCGCCCCGCGGCCCGCGCGGCGGCTGAGAGGCTCGCGGGCGACGCCCACCGGAGCGCCGAGCCCCGAGCCGGGTGTCAGGCTCAGAGCGCGGCGCCGCGCCGGCGGCGCTCAGAGCCAGAGGATGCGCTTGCGGTGCTCGAGATCGGTGAGCAGCGGTTCGGCCGGCCCCTGGTGGAAGACCGCGCCCCGCTCCAGCGCGAACACCCGGTCGGCCAGCGCCAGAACCAGATCGAGGTTGTGCTCGACGATGATGATCGAGACCTCGCTGCGCAACCGGTCGAAGACCGTGAACAGGTCCTGCACCACCGCCGGGGCCAGGCCCTCGAAGGGTTCGTCGAGCAGCAGCAGCTTCACATTGCCCGACAGTGCCCGGGCCACCGCCACCATCTGCTGCTCGCCGCCCGAAAGATAGTCGGCCGGCGTGTCCAGCCGTTCGCGCAACCGCGGAAAATACTCGAGGATCTTCGGCTCGTCCCAGACCACGCCGCCCACCTGCGCATCGCGCCGACGCAGCCGGCCCAGGGCAAGGTTGTCGCGCACCGACATGCCGGCAAAAAGCCCTCGGCCCTGCGGCACATACCCGATGCCCAGCCGCGCGATCTCGGGGGCCGACAGACCCGCGATCTCGGCGCCGTCCAGACGGACGCTGCCGCTGGCCGGCTTGACCAGGCCGATCAGGGTCTTCAGCAGGGTGGACTTGCCGGCGCCGTTGCGCCCGAGCAGGGCGACGATCTCGCCACGACGCACATCGAGCGTGGCGCGGTTCAGGATGTGGCTCTTGCCGTAGAAGGCATCCACCCCTTCGAAGCTGAGCAGCATCTCGCCTTCGGTGGAGGCATTGGCCACCCGGCCCGTGACCGGCGGCGTGCCGGTGCCGGTGTACACCTCCTGCACCCGGCGGTCAGCGCGCGCCTGCTCCGGGGTGCCGGCCATCAGCACCTCGCCCTGGTTCATGACCGTGACCTGCTGCGAGAAGCCGAGCACCCGGTCGATGTCGTGCTCGACGATCAGGACCGGCACGCCCTGGGCCACGGTGGTGATCAGCCGCGACACCCGTTCGCGCTCGGCGGCGGCCAGACCGGCGAGCGGCTCGTCCATGAGCAACACGCGGGGATGGCTGCCCAGCGCGATGCCCAGATCGACCAGCCGCTGCCCGCCGTAGGAGAGCGAGCCGGCCTCGGCCTTCTCGATGCCCAGCAGCCCCAGGAACTCGAGCAGCTGGCGGGTCTGCTCGTTGACCTCGGTGAAGGAGTCGACATCGCGCCAGCCGTTGAAGCGGCCCGGGTGCTGCGCCTGCACCGACAGGCGCAGGTTCTCCTCGATGCTCAGGCCCTTGAAGAGGTTGGTGATCTGGAAGGAGCGCGCCAGACCCATGCGGCAGATGGCATCCGGAGAGCGCCCCTGGATGGCCTGGCCATGCAGGCTGATGCTGCCCTTGTCGGGCGCGAACAGGCCCGAGACCAGGTTGAAGGCCGTGGTCTTGCCGGCGCCATTGGGGCCGATCAGGGCGTGGATCTCGCCGGCGCGCAGGGTGAGGCTGGCTTCGACCACCGCACGGATGCCACCGAACTGCCGGGCCACGCCCGCCACTTCGAGCACCGGCGTGCCGGCCGCGACCTGCTCGCGGCGCAGGAAGGCCGGCAGCGGCAGACCCTCGATGATGCGCCGGCCGCTCATCGCGGCATCTTCGATGGCCTCGGGACGCCAGCGACGGCGCAGCTGCGCCCAGGCGCCGATCAGACCCGAGGGCGAGAACAGGATGAAACCGACGAACAGCAGCCCGAAGTAGAGCAGCCAGTTGGACGTGAAGATCGAGAGGTACTCGCGGAACAGCACATAGAAGAGCGCCCCGATCGCCGGCCCGAGCAGGCTGCGCATGCCGCCGATCACCACCATGGCGAGCAGTTCGCCCGAGAACACCACCGAGGTGACCTCCGCCGAGGTGAAGCGGTGGTGGAAGGCGAGCAGCGCGCCGGCCATGCCGGTGAGCGTGGCCGAGACCACGAAGGCGAGCAGCTTGTAGCGGTTGGTGTCGTAGCCCTGGAAGGTGGCCCGCTGCTCGTTCTCTCGGATGGCCACCAGCGCGTGACCCACCGGCGAGCGCAGCAGCCGGTTGAGCAGGAACACCACCGTCAGGCCGATCGCACTGACCAGCACCAGGAACACCACCGAATCGTCGAGGTTCACCGGGCCGATGGCGGGCCGCACGATGCCCCCCAGACCCGACTCGCCGCCGGTGAGCGCGGTCCAGCGGAACGACACCGTGAAGGTGAGCGCCGACAGCGCGAGCGTGAGCAGCGAGAAGTAGACCCCGCGCCGGCGCAGGATGAGAAAGCCGAAGGCCGTGGCCAGCAGCGCGACGAAACCCACCGCGAACAGCAGCGGCACCACGAAGCTGCCCTTGAACCAGTTCAGCTGGGCCAGCGCGGCCGCATAGGCGCCGATGCCGAACCACGCGCCGTGACCGAAGGAGGTGAGCCCGGTGAAGCCGACCAGCAGGTTCAGGCCCATGGCGGCCATCGCGTAGATGACCAGGTCGGTGGACGAGGTGAGGGTCAGGCCGATGGCCTGCAGCAGGAAGGGCGCGATCAGCAGCGCCGCCGCCGCCTGCAGCAGCGGCCGATGGGAGGATGATGCGTTCATCGCGGTCTCAATCGAAGCGCTCGATGCGCTCGCCCAGCAGCCCGCGCGGGCGGAAGAGCAGCACGAGGATCATCAGCACGTACATGGAGGCCTCGCCGGCCGGCGGGAAGAAGTGGATGGTGATGCCGCGCACCACCCCCACCAGCACGGCGGCGAGCACCACGCCCCAGAAGCTGCCCAGTCCGCCGATCACCACCACCACGAAGGCCGCGGTCATGATCTCGGAGCCCATCGCCGGGTGCACGCCGGCGATGGGCGAGAACAGCACCCCGGCGAGCGCGGCCAGTCCGACGCCGATCACCACGATGCCGGTCATGTAGGGCTGCAGCCGGATGCCCAGGGCCGCCACCATGTCGGGCTTCTGAACGCCGGCGCGCACCACCAGACCGAAGGCGGTGCGGTTGAGCAGCAGCCAGATGGCGGCGAGCACGGCCACCACCACGCCCAGGATGATCAGCCGGTAGCGGGAGTAGAGGAACTCGCCCACGACGATGTTGCCGCGCAGCGCCGGCGGCATCGAGGCGGCCAGCGGCGCGGCCCCCCAGATCATGCGGATGAGCTGCTCGACCACCATCGACAGGCCGAAGGTGAGCAGCAGCCCGACAATGGGATCGGCGGTGTAGAAGCGCCGCAGCAGGTAGCGCTCGAACAGGATGCCCAGGAGGCCGACCAGCACCGGCGAGGCGATCAGCGCGCCGCCGAATCCGGCGAGCTTGGCGATCTCGACCGCGAAATACGCGCCCAGCGCATAGAAGGCGCCGTGGGCGAGATTCACGACGCCGCCCAGGCTGAAGATCATCGACAGGCCGAGCGCGATCAGCAGGTAGTACCCGCCAACCAGCAGCCCGTTGATCACCTGCTCCAGCAGAAAGATGGCAGCCATGGCTTGCACGCGAAGGCGTCCGCCGGCGCGGACGAGACGCAGCCGGCGCACGCGGCGCCGGCTGCTGCGGAATCAGGCGCCCGGACGCTCAGGCCCGGGCCGGCCCGCTCAGGCCATCTTGCAGTCGTTTTCCTCGCGGGTGGGGGCGAGGCTCTCGAGCTTGTTGCTGTCGCCCGGCAGCGGGGCGCTGAGCTGCATGAAGTCCCACTTGTTGGTCGCCCGGCCCTTGGGCTTGGGCGTCATGGTGTACATCTCCTGCATGAGCTGGTGGTCCCAGGCCCGGAAGTAGCCCTTGCGGCCCTTCAGGATGTCGAACTGGGGCTCCTTCTCGAGGTGGGCAATCAGCTTCTCGGCGTCGGTGGACTTGATCTCGTTCATCGACTGCACCAGCAGCTTGAGCGTGAAGTACTCGGCCGCGGCCTGGTCCTCGGGGGGCTTGCCGTGACGGGCAGTGAACGCCTGCACGAAGGCCCGCGCCGAGGGGCTGTTGACATCGGGATGCCAGCGCACCGGCCAGGTGCCGGCGAAGCTGTCGACACCGGCGGCCCAGGCCATGGCCGGCGCCATGTCGAAGCCCACCAGCGGGTACTGCAGACCGAACTCGGCGTACTGCTTGATGAAGTTGGCCACCTGCAGGCCGGCGAGGTTGGACACCACGACATCGGGCCGCGCCTGACGGATCTTGAGCAGGAAGGGGCTGAAGTCGGTGGCATCGGTGGCCACCAGCACATTCTCGACGAGATCGCCCTTGTTGGCGGTGAGGAAGCGCTTGCCCACGCGCAGCAGGTCATGACCGAAGGCGTAGTCGGCGGTGAGGCTGAACCAGCGCTTGCCCGAGACCATGTTGTTGCGCATGAGCGCGGTGGCCACCGCGTTCACGTACATGGTGTTGGCCGCCTCGACATGGAACATGTAGCGGTTGCAGCTCTTGCCGCGGATCTCGTCGGAGTTGCCGCCGGTGTTGACGAAGATCTTGCGGTTGCGGGCCGCCACCTGCGAGATGGCCATGCACGAGGCCGAGGAGATCTCGCCGAAGAGCAGGATGGCGCCGTCGCGCTCGAGCTGGCGCTGCGCCTTGCTGGAGGCGGTGGCCGGATTGACCGAGTCTTCGGAGAGCAGCTCGATCTCGCGTCCGAGCAGGCCGCCCGCCTTGTTGAGTTCCTCGACCGCCATCTTCACGCCGAGCACGGCGTACTCGCCCACCGTGCCCAGGAAGCCGGTCTGGGGCGTGAGGTGGCCGATGCGGATCTTGTCCGACTGGGCGTGGATGATCGCCGGGAAGCCGCCGATGGCGGCGGCGGCGCCGGCGGCCGCACCGGTGGTGATGATCTGGCGGCGGGTGGACGAGGCCTGCCCGGAACTGGCGGGTTGCTGGGGTTTCATTCGGGGTCTCCTGGGGTGGGCGGTGTGCGGGACACGCTCGGTGACGGCGTGTTCTTTTGATCTTTGATCAAGAATGGCATCATGGGAAAAACGCGTCAAGCCAAGCGCACCATCATCGCCGGCCGCTTTCGACGCATCGCGCACACCGCTTCGTTCCGACATGACCAGCCTGTCAGACCCGGCCCGCCCGCTCGCCCATGAATCGATGTCCCAGGGCGTGTACCGGCATCTGCGCGAGCGCCTGATCGCCGGGCAGTTCAGTCCCGGCGAGCGGCTCACGCTCGATGCGGTCGCCCGGGCGCTGGGCACCAGCCACATGCCGGTGCGCGAAGCCATCCGCCGGCTGGCGGCCGAGCGGGCGCTCGAGATCCTGCCCAACCGCGCGGTGCGTGTGCCGCAGATGAGCCGCAGCCGCTTCCAGGAGATGCTCGCCACCCGCACCCTGCTCGAGGGCAGCGCCGTGGCGCAGGCGGCGCGGCGCATGGACGCGGCGGCGCTCGCCGAGGCGCGGCGGCTGAGCAACGCCTTCGGCGCCGAGATCCGGCGCCGAAGGCCCGATATCCCCGAGCTCATCCGCATGAACAAGGCGCTGCACTTCACCATCTACGCGGGCTGCGGCAACCGGGTGCTGCTCGAACTCATCGAGGCGCTGTGGCTGCAGGTGGGGCCGGTGATCAACCTCGACCTGCGCAGCGGCTCGCGGCGCATCGCCGAGGCGCCCTCGGCCATCCACCATGAGCGCCTGGTATGCGCGCTCGAGCAGCGCGACGCGCGGGCCGCGCGCCGCGCCCTCGAAGACGACCTGGCCAGCGCGGCCGAGGTGATCCTCGCCGGTGACGGCCTGGCTGCCGACGCATAATGCCGGCATGATCGCCTTCATCCTTCTCCCTCTGGCCGGCCTCGGCGTGCTGGCCGGCGGCGTGCTGCTGCCCGGCAACGGCTGGGTGCTGCTCGCCTGCGTGCCCGCCCTGCTCGGCGCGGTGCTCGCCTCGGTCCACCATGCCGAGGTCATCGCCCACCGGGTGGGCGAGCCGCTGGGCACCCTGGTGCTCGCGCTGGCGGTCACGGTGATCGAAGCGGCGCTGGTGCTCTCGATCATGCTCGCCGGCGGCGCCAACAGCGCCGCCGTGCCGCGCGACACGGTCTACTCGGCGGTGATGATCATCTGCAACGGGGTCGTGGGGGTGTGCATCCTGGTAGGCGGCATCCGCCATCGCGAACAGAGCTTCCGCATCGAGGGCACCGGCTCGGGCCTGGCCGCGCTGGCGGCGCTCTCGGCGCTGGTGCTGATCATCCCCACCTTCACCACCAGCTCTCCCGGGGCCACCTACACCAATTCCCAGCTGGTCTTCGTCGCCCTGTCGTCACTGGCGCTGTGGGCGATCTTCGTGTTCATCCAGACCGTGCGCCACCGCGACTACTTCCTGCCCACCACCAGCCCCGACGACGAATCCGTGCATGCGCCGCCGCCCACCCTGGGCGCCACCTGGGCCAGTGCCGGCCTGCTGCTGCTGGCGCTGGTCGCCGTGGTGGGCCTGGCCAAGCTGCTCTCGCCCACGCTCGAGCGGATGGTGGCCCGCTGGGAGGCGCCGCAGGCGGTGGTCGGCATCCTCATCGCGATGATCGTGCTGCTGCCCGAGACCTGGGCCGCGCTGCGGGCCGCGCGGGCCGACCGCCTGCAGACCAGCCTGAACCTCGCCATCGGCTCGGCCATGGCCAGCATCGGGCTCACCGTGCCGGTGGTGGCCGCGGCCTCGGTGTGGCTGGGCCTGCCGCTCACCCTGGGCATCGAGAACAAGGACATCGCGCTGCTCACGCTCACCTTCGTGGTGGGCTCCATCACGCTGGCCACCGGCCGTACCAACATGCTGCAGGGCGCGATCCACCTGGTGATCTTCGCGGCCTTCCTGTTCCTCACGCTGGTGCCCTGAGCGCACGGCGCGCGCCATGCAGCCGCCCGACAACCTGCTCAGCCCCGAGGCGGTGACCGACCCCCACGGCTTCCTGCGCCGGCTGCGCGAGCACGACCCGGTGTTCTGGAGCCCGCGCCACAAGGTCTGGATCCTCACCGCGCACGCCGATGTCGGGCGCCTGCTGCTCGACCGCAGCCTGTCCACCGCGCAGGGCATCGGCAGCTTTCGCCAGCGCCTGGGCGCGCAGCATGCCGGTCTGCTGCATCACGCCATGAGCCTGCTCGATGGCTGGATGCTGTTTCGCGACCCACCCGAACACACCCGACTGCGCGATCCGGTGCGCCGCGCCTTCACGCCGGCCATGGTCGAACGCCTGGTGCCGCGCATCGAGCGCCATGTGGACACCCTGCTCGACGAACTGCCCGACCCCTGTGACCTGGTGGCCGACTTCGCCCAGCCGCTCACCGCGATGGTGATCTGTGACCTGCTCGGCGTCCCGCTGTCGGAGCGCGAGTTCCTTCGCCAATGGGCGCGCGATTTCGGCCGGCTGATCTACGGTGCCTCCTCGCGTGACGCGAGCTATCTCGATGCGGTGGCCAGCGCCGGCGACCGCTTCCACGCCCGCTTCAGCGCCTGCCTGGCGCGCAAGCGCGCCGAGCCCGATGACAGCGTGCTCAGCCACCTGCTTGGCGTGTCGCAGGCCGAGCAGTGGACCCAGGCCGAGATCCTGGGCGCCTGCTCCATGCTGCTGTTCGCCGGCCATGACACCACCTCGGCGCTGCTCGCCTCGGGCACGCGCGCGCTGCTGCGGCACCCTGATTCGCTGGCCGCCTTGCGCACCGATGCCGCACGCCTGCCAGCCGCGGTCGAGGAGCTCCTTCGCCACGACGGTCCGTCCAAGACCTTCATCCGGGTGCCTGCCGCGCCGATGCAGATCGGCGGCCACACGGTCGCGGCAGGCCAGCATCTCTGGCTGAGCATCCTGGGGGCCAACCAGGATCCGGCGGTGTTCGAGGCACCCGAGCGGCTGGACATCGCGCGCGACCCCAATCCGCATCTCGCGTTCGGCGCGGGCATCCACTTCTGCCTGGGCTCGGCGCTCGCCCGCGCCGAGGCCCGCGCCGCCTTCGGTGGGCTGCTGGAGCGCTTTGCGCGCCTGCGCTTCGCCGACGACCAGCCCCATCGCTGGAGCCCCACCCTGGTGGATCGCTCGCTGCTGGCGCTGCCGCTGCGGCTGCACTGAGCCACCACACCGGGCGGTCGGGGCGCCAGGACCGCGGGCGCGCCTGCTCAGTCCTCGCTCATCCCCGCGGCGCGGATGACCGCCGCCAACCGTGCGCGCTCGCCGCTCACGAACTCCGCAAAGGTCGCGCGCGTGCCACCCACCGGCTCGATGCCCAGGGGCAACAGCCGATCGGTGACCTCGCGGCTGGTCATGGCGGCGTCGATCGCGGCGGCCATCCGGTCGAGGATGGGCGCGGGCACGCCGGCCGGGGCGTGCACACCGGCCCAGTGGGCGATGCGCAGCTGCGAAAAGCCCTGCTCGATCGCGGTCGGCAGTTCGGGCGCCACCGCCATTCGCCGGGACCAGGTGGTGGCCAGGGCGCGGAACTTGCCGCCCTCCTTCAGATGCGGCAGGGCCACGATGCTTGCCTCCGAGGTGGCGGCCACATGGCCGCCGATCACCGCATTGGCGCCTTCGGCCCCGCTCTTGAAGGGCACCGGCATCAGCCGGGCACCGTGATGGGTGTTGAGCATCTCGGCGACAAAGTGCGGGGTGCTGCCGGTCCCGGCGGTGGCAAACGGCAGGCCGGGGCCCTGGCGGCTTGCCTCGACCAGTTCGGCGAGGCTGCGCCAGGGCGCGCCCCGCGCAACCACCAGCACCGAGGGCGCAAAGCCGATCATCGCCACCGGCACCAGATCGGTGTCGCGATAGGGATTGCTGCGCCGGATGAGCGGGTTGGTGATCACCCCGGCCGCGCTCACCAGGAAGGTGTAGCCATCGGGAGTGCTGCGCGCCACCGCGGCCGCGCCGACATTGCCGCCCGCGCCCGGCCGGTTCTCGATGATCACCGGCTGACGCAGCACCCGCGCCGCGCCCTCGGCGACCGCACGGGCCAGCAGGTCGTTGGCGCCCCCCGGCGCAAACGGCACCACCAGTTTCACCGCACGCTCCGGCCACGCCTGCGCACGCAGCGCGGCGGGCGCGGCCAGCGCGCCAGCGCACAGCGCCAGGAAGGCCCGACGGGGCCCACGAGTGTCGGAAGGGATCATGGTCGGCTCCGGGAACGGAGCACCGATGATCGCATCCGCCGTGCGCAACGCGGCGCGGCGCTACTTCGCGCTCACCGTCACCGGCACCGTGGCCTGCGCGCGCAGACCGGCCGAGTCAACGGCGGTCACGGTGAGCCGGTAGCTGCCGACCACCGGATTGGGCCAGTTCACCAGGATGCTGCTGCCATTGACCGAGAATCGCATGCCCAGCGGCACGCCGCCGATCGAGACATAGATCGCCGTGGCCGTGGCGTCGGTGATGGTGATCGTGCCGGTGAGCGTACGCCCTGACACACCGCTGATCGGCGCGGCGGTGATCACCGGGCCGGCCTGCACGATCTTCACCGTGTAGACGCCCTGGCCGCTCAGGTTGGTTCTGGTGTCACGGGCGGTGACGGTCACGGTGTAGGTGCCCAGCATCGGCGAGGCCCAGCTCACCACGCCCGCGGCGCTGATGCTCATGCCGCCAGGCGCCCCGCTCAGCGTGTAGGTGACCGGATTGCTGCCGGTCACGCTGGCCGCGAAGCTCAGGGGCACGCCCGGTCGGCCGTTGATGCTGGCCGGGTTCACGGTGGGCGGCACCGCCGCGGCGACAGTCACGGTGTACAGACCCTGACCGGTGAGCTGGGTGACGGTATCGCGGGCCGTGACCGTCACCGGATAGCTGCCCGCCACCGGCGTGGCCCAGGTGACCACGCCCGCCGCACTGATGCTCATGCCCGAGGGTGCGCCCGAGAGGGTGTAGCTGACCGGGTTGGCCGCCGAGACCGAGACGGTGAACGACAGGGCGGTGCCGGCGGTGCCGCTGATGCCCGCCGGGGTGACCACCGGCGCCTGTGGCGGCAAGGAGGAGCCGGCCAGAGCGCTGAGCAGCCCGGTGGCTCTGGGCGTGCCCAGGCCGGTGGGCACATCGTAGCCGGCCTTGGCGATGCAGGGTGCGCAGGTTCCGTTGCTGCCGGCAGTGATGTCGGCAAAGGCGCTGGCATACGCACCCGGCACGGCACCGATCTGCCCGTAGAGCACACTGTGCGGCGAGCCGATGGGCAGCCTGCCGGCCTGCGCCCGCACCGCATTGGCGATGGCCATCAGCCCAGCCCACTGCGGCGCCGCGATGCTGGTGCCGCCAGAGCTCATCCAGTTGACGGTGGTGCTGCCGGGCTTGATCACCGCCAGGTACTGACCGGTGGCCGGGTCGGCATTGAAGGCCACATCGGCGACCACGCGGCGCGTGGCCACATTCAGTCCCGGCACCGGCGCGCTCTGGTAGCTCGGCACCGCGGTGTACGCGCTGATGCCGCCGCCCGCGCCCGACCAGGCGGACTCGGTGCGGCTGCCCACGCCCACCGCGGTGAGCGAAGTGCCGCCCACCGCCACCACATTGGGCGACACCGAGGGCCACGCCACGGCGGCCCCGGAGTCGCCGGTGGCCGCCAGGTAGGTCATGCGCGGCGCGGTGAACACCGAATCGACCGAGGCGGTCCAGCTGCCCTCGATCGCACCGAAGCTCATCGAGACCACGCCGGGGCCCATGGCGTTGGCCAGCCGGATCGCGCCGACCAGGCTGCTCACCGAGGCGTTCGGTGCCTCGATCACCACGATGCGCGCCAGCGGCGCGGTGGCATGCGCCCACTGCACATCCAGCGCGATCTCGGTGGCCCAGCCGGCGTCGTAGGCCGGCGCCACGGTGGTCATCGCCCCGGCCGGGGTGCTGTAGACCACCGACAGATCACAGGCTCTGGCCGAGGGGCCGGGCAGGGGCAGACTGGCGTTGACCGCGATCGCGCGCGTGGTACAGGCAGGCAGCCCGAACTTCTGGTTGAAGGCAGCCAGCTCGGCGGCCACATTCGGGTTGTGGTACGCGTTGACGATGTAGATGGTCTGGCCTGCGCCCAGCTGTGCAGCCTGGGTGGCGCTCATCGTGGCCAGCGACGCAGGCAGGGCCGGCATGCCGTATGCCGCGCGGATCTGCGCCGGGGTGTAGGTGGCGATCACACCGCCGCCCGCCATCGGCGTGACATCCTTGGTGGCCACCGCGGGCCCGCTGTCGGCGCCCTTGCGCAGTTCCTCGATGTCCTGCACGGTGAGCCGGGCGGTGTCGGCAGCGCTCTTCAGTGCCGGCAGCCGATAGGTGTTGGGCGGCCTCGTGGCCGAGGCCTCGGCATTCTCGACATCGCTGTCATCCGGCGGCTCGAGCAGGGTCGGCGCGGCATGAAAGAGCGGGATGGCGGACTCCAGCGCCACGGCCTCGGGCAGGTCGGCCCCGCTGACCAGCAGCGTGGTGTCGGCGGTGGCGATCGCCGCCGGTGTCTGATCCGGATCGGGAACGACGCTGGTGCCGCCGGTGGACGGGCTGCCGCCCCCGCCGCCGCCGCAGGCGGCGAGCACCGCGGCGAACGCGAGCGCAGCCCGGCGGGCACGGTGCGGCCACGGTGAGGACAGGGGCGGGATGTTCACGGTGGGCATGGCCTGGTCGCTCCGATGAGGACCCGGGCCACGCATTCGCAGTGGGCGCTGCGGCCCGCCCGAGAGGGAGGATCGCGCGGCTCGCCACCGGCAGCCCCGCTGCCATGCCGCATCTGCGGGTCAGGCCGGTGGCTTTGCGTCCCCGCCTTTCGACGGGTTTGCCCAGGAAGTCGTCTGGTCAGGAATGTCCAGACCCACCGAGGATGCGGGCAAATCCCTCATCGCGTCGTGACTTTCCGCACAGGCTGGCTCAGCCACGCCCGTAGAGCGACACCATCTCGCGCAGCCGCCCGGCATGGCCTTCATGGACCTGAGCCCAGCTGAAGCGCCATGCCCAGCAGCCCTGCGCCTCGCCCGGGGTGTTCATGCGATGCCCGACGCCCAGGCCGAGCACATCCTGCATCGGCACGATGGCGGTGTCGGCCACGCTGGCCAGCGCCAGCCGGATCAGCTCCAGGTGCACATGGACATCGCCGGCGGCATCGTCGGCGGCTCGCCCGAGGTACCGGCGGACATGTCGGCGAACCGGCTCGGCCGCGCCAGCCCACCAGCCCAGGGTGGTGTCGTTGTCGTGGGTGCCGGTGTAGACCACGCTGTCGGGTTCGTGGTTGTGCGGCAGGTAGGCGTTGCCGGCGTCGCCGCCGAAGGCGAACTGCAGGATGCGCATGCCGGGGAGCGCGAATCGGTGACGCAGGGCTACCACGTCGTCGGTGATCACCCCCAGGTCCTCGGCGATCACCGGCAGCGGACCGAGCGCTGCACGGATCGCATCGAAGAGCGCCGCGCCCGGGCCCGGCATCCAGCGGCCGGCCACCGCGGTGGGCGCATCGGCCGGGATCTCCCAGTGCGCGGCAAAGCCGCGGAAGTGGTCGATGCGCACGATGTCGGCCTGCGCGAAGCAGCGGCGCACCCGGGCGATCCACCAGGCATGGCCCTGGGCGGCATGCGCCGGCCAGCGATAGAGCGGGTTGCCCCAGCGCTGACCGGTCTCGCTGAAGAAGTCGGGCGGCACACCGGCCACCACCCGTGGCCAGCCCCGCGCATCGAGATCGAACAGGGACTGGTGGGCCCAGACATCGGCGCTGTGCCAGGCGACGAAGATCGGCATGTCGCCCACCAGGCGCACACCGCGCTGCGCCGCGTAGGCGCGCAGCGCCGCCCACTGCCGGTCGAAGCACCATTGCGTGAAGGCCCAGAAGGCCACCCGATGGTGATGCTCGCGGGCGGCCTCGCGCAGCGCCGACGGCTCGCGCCGGACGAGCGGTGCGGGCCAGTCGGCCCAGGCGAGCATCGGCCGGGCATCGACCAGCGCCATGAACAGGGCGAAGTCATCCAGCCAGTCGGCCTGCTGCCGGCGCCAGGCTGCGAAGGCCTCGCGATCATGGGCGCTGGCCCGAGCCTCGAATCCGGCATGGGCCCGGGCGAGCTGCGCCATGCGCCAGGGCCCGACCACGGTGTGGTCGATCCGGTCATCGCGAAATCCAGACTGCGCCGCAAGTGCGTCCTCGGAGAGCCAGCCATGGCGGCGCAACTCCTCCAGGTCGATCAGCAGCGGGTTGCCGGCAAAGGCCGAGGCGCTCATGTAGGGCGAGTGCCCCGGCCCGATGCAGCCCAGCGGCAGCACCTGCCACAGCCGCTGGCCGGCGCTCACCAGCCAGTCGACGAAGTGATAGGCGGCCGGCCCCAGATCGCCGCTGCCGTGCGGTCCGGGCAGCGAGGTGGGGTGCAGCAGCACGCCGCTGGCGCGCGGCAGCCTCATGGCAGCTCCCGCAGCAGCAGCAGCGCATGACCGGGCACCGTCAGCATCGCCCGCGCCGGTGACTCATCGGCTGGCGCGCCATCGGCCTGGCTGCTGTCGAGCAGGCACTGCCAGCGGCCAGCCGGCAGGCGGAATGGCGCGAGCTCGGCATCACCGTTGACCAGCAGCAGCAGCGCGGCCTGATGGCCGTCGGGGCAGCGGCCGGGCGCGCCGATCAGCGCCGCCAGGCAGCGGCCATCGGGCAGGTGCCAGGCATCGCCGTGCAGCGGCTCGCCCTCGGCGGTGAGCCAGGCGAGATCGGCGCGGCCGCCATGGCCGGCCGTGCCGGTGTACCAGTGGTTGGCCAGCGGCAGATGCGCGCGACGCAGCGCGGCCACGCGGGCGACGAAGGCGATGAGGGTCTGGTCGGCCTGCGACCAGTCGATCCAGGTGGTGGCGTTGTCCTGGCAGTAGGGATTGTTGTTGCCGCCCTGGGTATGGCCGAGCTCGTCGCCGGCGGCCAGCATGGGTGTGCCCTGTGACAGCAGCACCGTGGCCAGCAGCGCACGGCGGGCGCGATCGCGCACCGCCGTCACCTCGGGCGGGGCCGGCTCGCCCTCGAGGCCGAAGTTGCAGCCCAGGTTGTCGACATGGCCGTCGCGGTTGTCCTCGCCATTGGCCTGATTGCGCCGGTGCTGCCAGGTGACGAGGTCGCGCAGCGTGAAGCCGTCGTGTGACACCACATAGTTGACGGAATCGGCGGGCAGCCGATGACGGCGGTGGAACAGGTCCGACGAGGCGCACAGCCGCTGCGCGAACTCACCTCGGGCCACATGACCGCGCAGCCACCAGCGGCGCATGGTGTCGCGAAAGCGGTCGTTCCACTCCAGCCAGCCATGCGGAAAGCCGCCGAGCTGGTAGCCGCCCGGGCCGACATCCCAGGGCTCGGCGATCAGGCGCACACCGGCGAGCACCGGGTCCTGAGCGATGGCGCGAAAGAACGGCGCCTGCGCATCGAAGCCGTGATCGCCACGGGCGAGCACGGTGGCGAGGTCGAAGCGGAAACCATCGACCTGCATCTCGCGCACCCAGTGGCGCAGGCAATCCATGACGAACTGCAGCACCCGCGGCTGGCGCAGGTCGAGCGTGTTGCCGCAGCCGGTGTCGTTGATGTAGCGGCCGGGCTGATCGTGCGGCACGCGGTACCAGGAGCGGTTGTCGAGCCCGCGCCAGCTCAGCGTGGGACCGGTCTCGTCGCCCTCCGCGGTGTGGTTGAAGACCACATCGAGGATCACCTCGATGCCGGCGCCGTGCAGCGCGCGCACCATCGCGCGGAACTCGTCGCGCACCGCGCGCCCGCCCTGCGCGGCGCTGGCGGCCAGGCGCGGATCAGGGCAGAAGAAGCCCAGGGTGTTGTAGCCCCAGTAGTTGACCAGGCCCAGGCGGGTGAGCCGGGCTTCGCTCAGGTGCTGCTGCACCGGCAGCAGGCTCACGGCGGTGACCCCCAGGCGCTGCAGGTGGGCGATCGCCGCCGGATGGGCCAGGCCGGCGAAGGTGCCGCGCAGCGGCTCGGGCACCTCGGGGTGCAGGCGGGTGAAGCCCTTGACATGCAGCTCGTAGAGCAGGAGATCGGCGCTGTCGTGCCAGGGCCTCAGATAGCCGCCGGGCTCGGCCTCGTCGGCCACCACGCGGGCCCGCGGTGCGCGCAGGCCATCGGGCTGCCCGACCAGCTCGCGCGCCCAGGGGTCGAGCAGCAGCTGGTCGGGATCGAAGCAGTGGCCGTCATCAGGACGCTGCGGGCCGTGGGCACGCAGGCCGTAGACCAGCCCCGGGCCCGCGTCCGGCAGATAGCCGTGAAAGACATCGCGGCTGTGCGCGGGCAACCGCTGCCGGCTGAGCTCATGCTCGCCGCTGTCGTCGAACAGGCACAGCTCGATGCGCTGGGCGTGGGCCGAGAACACCGCGACGTTCACGCCGCCGCCGTCCCAGTGCGCGCCCAGCGGCCAGGGCCGGCCCGGCAGCAGGCTCACGGCGCGTGCTCCAGGAACACCACGGCCAGCGGCGGCAGATCCATGGCCAGCGACCAGGCCCGGCCATGCGCGGGCTGCGCCTGCGCGGTGAGTACGCCCCAGGCAGCGCCGACATCGCTGCCGCCGTAGTGGCGGGAATCGGTGTTCAGCCGCTCGCGCCAGACACCGGGCGCCGGCACGCCGAGCCGGTAGCCGTGCCGCACCACCGGCGTGAAGTTGCACACCACCAGCACCGGCGGGCCCTCGCGGGCGCGGCGCAGGAAGGCGATCACCGAGGCCTGCGCGTCGGTGTGGTCGATCCACTCGAAGCCGGCCGGCTCGCAGTCGAGCTCATGCAGCGCGGGCAGCGTCCGGTGCAACCGGTTCAGGTCGCGAACCAGCTGCTGCACCCCGGCATGCGCCGGGTCGGCAAGCAGGCCCCAGTCGAGCTCGGCGTCGTGGTTCCACTCGCGCTCCTGGCCGAACTCGCAGCCCATGAACAGCAGCTTCTTGCCGGGGTGGCCGAACAGGAAGGCGAGGTAGGCGCGAAGATTGGCCAGGCGCTGCCAGCGATCACCCGGCATGCGGCCGAGCAGCGAGCCCTTGCCGTGCACCACCTCGTCATGCGAGATGGGCAGCACGAAGTTCTCGCTGAACGCGTACATCAGTCCGAAGGTGAGCTGGTGGTGGTGGTGCACGCGGTGCACGGGGTTGCGCCCGATGTAGGACAGCGTGTCGTTCATCCAGCCCATGTTCCACTTGTAGTGGAAGCCCAGTCCACCGAGATGCACCGGCCGCGAGACCCCCGGGAAGGCGGTGGACTCCTCGGCGATGGTCACCGCCTGCGGACGCTCGGCGCCGAGCACGGCATTCAGGCGCTTGAGGAAGTCGATCGCCTCGAGGTTCTCGCGGCCGCCCTGGGCATTGGGCAGCCACTCGCCCGGCGGCCGGCTGTAGTCGCGATAGAGCATCGAGGCCACCGCATCCACCCGCAGGCCGTCGGCGCCGAAGCGCTCGAGCCAGTGCAGGGCGTTGCCGATCAGGAAGTTGCGCACCTCGGTGCGGCCAAAGTTGTAGATCAGGGTGTGCCAGTCGCGGTGCACGCCCTCGCGCGGATCGGCATGCTCGTAGAGCCGGGTGCCGTCGAACTCGGCCAGGCCGTGGGCATCGGCCGGAAAGTGCCCGGGCACCCAGTCGAGCAGCACGCCCAGGCCGGCGGCATGGCTGCGGGCGATGAAGCGGCGCAGGCCGTCGGGATCGCCGAAGCGGGCGCTCGGCGCGAACAGGCCGGTGGGCTGATAGCCCCAGGAGCCGTCGAAGGGATGTTCGTTGACCGGCAGCAGCTCCAGGTGGGTGAAGCCCAGGTCGGCGGCATAGGGCACCAGCGTGTCGGCGAGCGCGTCCCAGTCCAGGAAGCCCGCGGGCTGGTCGGCCGGCCGCCGCCACGAGCCGACATGCACCTCGTAGATGCTCATCGGCGCGCCGCGGGCATTGGCCCGGCCTCGCGCCTCGTCGGGCGGCAGCCGCGGCGGCAGCACCGAGACCACGCTGGCGGTGGCCGGGCGCAGCTCGGCGCGCAGCGCGACCGGGTCGGCCTTGTGCGGCAGCACCCGGCCATCGGCGGCGCGGATCTCGTACTTGTAGCGCGCGCCCTCGCCGACATCGGGCAGGAAGATCTCCCACACGCCGCACTCGCGACGCAGCCGCATCGGGTGGCGCCGGCCGTCCCAGTGGTTGAAGTCGCCGACCACGCTCACCCGCGCGGCGTTGGGTGCCCAGACCGCGAAGCGCGTGCCCGGCCGGCCGCCGTGTTCGCAGGGCGCCGCGCCGAGCGCCTCGGCCGGCCGCAGATGCGTGCCCTCGGCAAGCAGCCAGGCATCGAGCTCGCCGAGCACCGGGCCGAAGCGGTAGGGATCGTCGATCAGCGCCGCGGGCGCGCCCGGCCAGTTCACCCGCAGCCGATAGCCGCCAGGCGGCAGCGCGGGCAGGCGGCCCTCGAAGACGCCGTCGGGATGCACGCAGAGCAGATCGGCCAGCGCCGGCGCGCCCGCCGCAGCGACGGCCCATACCGCCTGTGCGCCGGGAAGGAAGGCCCGCAGGCACCAGGCCCCCGCGCCATCCGGATGCGGCCCGAGCACGCCGAAGGGGTCGGCATGCCGGGCCTCGAGGAGGGCAGCGAGGTCTTCGGGGCTCACCGCAGCGGCTCGACCCGCCAGATGCGGCTGGCGTATTC
This sequence comes from Quisquiliibacterium sp., assembly GCF_982640115.1. Classification (NCBI taxonomy): domain Bacteria; kingdom Pseudomonadati; phylum Pseudomonadota; class Betaproteobacteria; order Burkholderiales; family Burkholderiaceae; genus Quisquiliibacterium; species Quisquiliibacterium sp. The sequence goes on from NZ_CEXFHW010000005.1 coordinate 24,038, forward strand.
GCGGATGCTGCGGTCCGAGGAGAACGCGCCCATGCCGGCGACATTGGCGATGGCTCGTGCGGTCCAGTCGGCAGGCCGACGGTAGAGCTGGTCGACGCGGGCCTGCGCCTGGAGGTAGTCGGCGAAATCGGCCAGCAGCAGATAGTGGTCGCCCCCCCAGAGCAGGGAATCGACCACGCCGCGGTGACGGCCCGGCTCCTCGGGTGAGAAGGCGCCGCCCGCGATCGCATCGAGCACCTGGCGCAGCGCCGGATTGCCCTCGTAGAGCCGCATCGGCTGGTAGCCCTGGGCGCGCAGCGCCTGGACCTCGGGCGTGCGCAGACCGAAGATGAAGATGTTCTCGTCGCCCACCCGTTCGCGGATCTCGATGTTGGCGCCGTCGTCGGTGCCGATGGTGAGCGCGCCGTTGAGCGCGAGCTTCATGTTGCCGGTGCCCGAGGCCTCGGTGCCCGCGGTGCTGATCTGCTGCGAGAGCTCGGCCCCGGGCATGATCACCTCGGCCAGCGACACGCCATAGTTGGGCAGGAAGGCTACCCGCAGCCGTCCGGCCACCCGCGGATCGGCATTGATCACCGAGGCCGCATCGTGGATCAGGCGGATGATGTTCTTGGCCATCGCGTACGAGGACGCAGCCTTGCCGGCGAAGATCACCGTGCGCGGCACCCAGTCGGCCGCCGGGTTGGCGAGGATGGCCTGGTAGCGGTGGACCACATGCAGCAGGTTGAGCAGCTGGCGCTTGTACTCGTGGATCCGCTTGACCTGCACATCGAAGAGGCTGTCCGGGTCGATCACCACGCCGGCCACGCGGGCCACCCGCTGCGCGAGACGCAGCTTGCAGGCGCGCTTGACCGCGGCGAAGTCCTCGCGGAAGGCGGCGTCACCCGCCAGCTCGCGCAGCTGCGCGAGGCGATCGAGGTCGAGCCGCCAGGCGGGGCTCAGGACGCGGTCGAGCAGCCCGCCCAGGCCAGGGTTGGCCTGGGCCAGCCAGCGCCGCGGCGTGACGCCGTTGGTGACATTGGTGAAGCGCTGCGGCCAGAGCGCGGCGAAGTCGGCGAAGATGGTGCGCACCAGCAGATCGGAGTGCAGGGCCGACACGCCATTGACCTGATGGCTGCCGACGATGCACAGGTGGGCCATGCGCACCCGGCGCTCGCCGGTCTCGTCGATCAGTGACAGCCGGGCCAGGAAGCCGACATCGCCCGGCCGCACGCGGGCGGCCATGTCGAGGAAGGCCTGATTGATGCGGAAGATGATCTCGAGGTGGCGCGGCAGCACATGCTGCACCAGGGATACCGGCCAGGTCTCCAGCGCCTCGGGCATCAGGGTGTGGTTGGTGTAGGAGAAGACCTCGCCGGCGATCGCCCAGGCCGCGTCCCAGTCCATGCCGTGCTCGTCGCAGAGCAGCCGCATCAGTTCGGGCACCGCCACCGCGGGATGGGTGTCGTTCAGGTGGATGGCGACATGGCGATGCAGGTTGGCGAGCGTGCCGTGCTCCTCCAGGTGGCGGGCGATGATGTCCTGCACCGAGGCGGCCACGAAGAAGTACTCCTGGCGCAGCCGCAGCTCGCGGCCGGCCGGGGTGCTGTCATTGGGGTACAGCACCCAGGAGATGTTCTCGTACTCGTTCTTGACCCCGGCGGCGCGGGCATAGTCGCCGGTATTGAAGGCATGCAGGTCGATGTGCTCGGGCGCCACGGCGCGCCACAGCCGCAGCGTGCTGACATGCTCGGTGCCGTGGCCCGGCACCACCATGTCGTAGGCCTTGGCGGCGACCTCGCCGGCCGCGCGCCACACCGGCCGGCCGCCCTGATGCTCGACCCAGCCGCCAAAGCGCACCGGGTAGCTCAGCCCGGCGCGCGGGAACTCCCAGGGCGTGCCGCTGGCCAGCCAGGGGTCGGGGTATTCCACCTGGCAGCCGTTCTGGATCTCCTGGGCGAACATGCCGTACTCGTAGCGGATGCCGTAGCCGAAGGACGGCAGGCCCAGCGTGGCCATCGAGTCGAGGAAGCACGCCGCCAGCCGGCCCAGGCCGCCATTGCCCAGCCCGGCATCGGGCTCATGGCTGGCCACCTCCTCGAGCCGCGCGGCATGCTGCACCAGACCCTCGGCCGCCGGCCCCTGCAGGTCGAGCGCGCCCAGGGCATTGGACAGGGTGCGGCCGATCAGGAACTCCATCGACAGGTAGTACACCCGCCGTGCGCGGCTGTCGCGCTCGCGGGCACGGGTGTTCACCCAGCGGCGCGAGAGCTGCTCGCGGGCCACCTGCGCGGTGGCCAGCATGAGGTCGATGGGGCCCGCCCGGCCGGGTGAAACCCCGACCGTCTTGATGAGGTGATCGTCGATGGCCTCGGCCAGGCCGGGCTGCTGCCGCTCAGTCACAGGTTTCTCCCACGGATGGTGCGTCACGCACCGCCGGCAGCGCGGCGGATCGCCACAATGCGGCAACGCCACATCGAATGCAATTTCCATGCGACCCTGCGTCCGGGGGGTGGTTTTTCTCCCTCAATCCGGCGCTGATTCGCTGAGCGCGCCACTCGGGTAATGGCGGCCGATCGGTGCTTCGCCGCCACCCTGACGCGGCAGTGCAGCATGCGCCGATGCGTCGCCTTTCGGCCTTCCTGGAGAGCGTCCCGTGACACCCAATGAACTGGCCCTGAGCCTGGAGCTGCCCAAGCGGGCCGTGGCCCTGGTGCTGGCCGGCGGCCGCGGCAGCCGGCTGATGAGCCTGACCGACCTGCGCGCCAAGCCCGCGGTGCACTTCGGCGGCAAGTTCCGCATCATCGACTTCGCGCTGTCCAACTGCCTGAACTCGGGGGTGCGGCGCATCGGGGTGCTCACCCAGTACAAGAGCCACAGCCTGATCCGCCACATCCAGCGCGGCTGGGCCTTCCTCAAGAGCGAGATGAACGAGTTCGTCGACCTCATGCCGGCGCAGCAGCGCATCGACGAGGCGAGCTGGTACCGCGGCACGGCCGACGCGGTCTACCAGAACCACGACATCCTGCGCAGTTACGGCGCCGACTACATCGTGGTGCTGGCCGGCGATCACATCTACAAGATGAATTACGCGGTGATGCTGGCCGACCATGTCGCCAAGGGCAGGCCGTGCACGGTGGCCTGCATCGAGGTGCCGCGCCAGGAGGCGCGCGGCTTCGGCGTGATGGCCGTCGACGAGAACCGACGGATCACCGACTTCATCGAGAAGCCCGCCGACCCGCCGCCGATGCCGGGCAAGCCCGACAGTGCGCTGGCGAGCATGGGCATCTACATCTTCAACGCCGACTACCTCTACCGCGAGCTCGAACGCGACATCCGCGACCCGGCCTCCAGCCACGACTTCGGCAAGGACATCATCCCGCACGCGGTGCGCCAGGGCGATGCCAATGCCCACCCCTTCGAGCTGAGCGCGGTCGGCGGCGAGCCGGGTGACAAGCCCTACTGGCGCGATGTCGGCACGGTGGATGCCTACTGGGACGCGAACATCGACCTCACCGCCACCTCGCCGATGCTCGACATGTACGACGCGCGCTGGCCGATCTGGACCTACCAGCCGCAGCTGCCGCCGGCCAAGTTCGTGCACAACCAGGATGACCGCCGCGGCACCGCGATCGAGTCCCTGGTGTCAGGCGGGTGCATCGTGTCGGGTCATGTCGAGCGCTCGGTGCTCTACTCCAATGTCCGGGTGCACTCCTACTCGCGGGTGAACTGGTCGGTGCTGCTGCCCGATGTCTCGGTCGGCCGCGGCGCACGGATCTCGCGGGCGATCATCGACAGCCGCGTCAGCATTCCCGAGGGCCTGGTGATCGGCGAGGACCCGAACCTCGACGCGGTCCGCTTCTACCGCACCCCCACCGGGGTGACGCTGGTCACGCGCGACATGCTGGCCCGCATCAAGGCCTGAGCATGCGGGTCCTCCATGTGGCGGCGGAGATCTTTCCGCTGGTCAAGACCGGCGGCCTGGCCGATGTGGTCGGCGCGCTGCCGCCGGCGCTCGCCGCGCTCGGCGCCGATGTCCGCCTGCTGCTGCCGGGCCTGCCCGCCATCACCGAGTCGGTGCTGCATCCGCGGCTGGTCTGGCAGGGCGGTCCGCTGTTCGGCGCGGCGCGCGTGGCGATCCGCCTGGGCCGCATGCCCTACAGCAAGCTGCCGGTCTACATCGTCGATGCGCCCTGGTTCTATCGCCGGCCGGGCAGCCCGTATCAGTCGCCACAGGGCGTGGAGTGGGCCGACAACCTGCAGCGATTCGCCCTGCTCGGCTGGGCGGGCGCCCATCTCGCCGGCGGCGAGCTCGACCCGGCCTGGATGCCGACGGTGGTGCACACCCACGACTGGCACGCGGCCATGACCTGCGCCTATCTCGCCGCCAACCCGGCAGCCACGGCACGCTCGGTGTTCACGGTGCACAACCTCGCCTACCAGGGCCTGTTCAGCCAGGGCGATTTCGGCCAGCTCGGCCTGCCCTCGGCCTTCCTGCACTCCCACGGCATCGAGTACCACGGCCAGCTCTCGTTCATGAAGGCCGGGCTGAAGTACGCGCGACGCATCACCACCGTGAGTCCCACCTACTCGGCCGAGATCGCCACCCATGAATTCGGCTGCGGTCTGGACGGCGTGATCCGCGGCCGCCGCAGCGATGTCTCGGGCATCCTGAACGGGGTCGACACCGCGATCTGGAATCCGGCCACCGATGCCAGCCTGGTGGCGCCCTACGATGCGCAGGCGCTCGAGGGCAAGGCGCGCTGCAAGGCCGCGCTCCAGGCCCAGATGGGGCTGGCCGCCCAGCCCGACGCGCCGCTGTTCGGCGTGGTCAGCCGGCTGACGTCGCAGAAGGGGCTCGACCTGGTCCTGGCGGCGCTGCCGGCGCTGCTCGCCGGTGGCGCCCAGCTCGCGCTGCAGGGTGCGGGCGACCCGGTGCTCGAGGCCGCCTTCCAGGCCGCGGCCGACGCCCATCCCGGCCGGGTGGCGGTGCGCATCGGCTACGACGAGACCTTTGCGCACCGGCTGATCGCCGGCGCCGATCTGATCATGGTGCCCTCGCGCTTCGAGCCCTGCGGCCTCACCCAGCTCTACGGCCTGCGCTACGGCACGCTGCCGCTGGTGCGGCGGGTGGGCGGGCTGGCCGACACCGTCACCGACGCGAGCGACGAGGCGCTGCGCCGGGGCAGCGCCACCGGCTTCCTGTTCGGCGAGGCCACACCGGCCGCGCTCGAATCGGCGATCGCGCGCGCGCTCGTGCTGTACCGCGAGCCGCCGCGCTGGCGTGCCGTCATGCAGCAGGCCATGGCCCAGGACTTCAGCTGGGCCGGCTCGGCCGCGCGCTACCTCGAGCTCTACCGGGTGATGACCGGCGAGCCGCACTGAGCGGCTCCCGGCCCGGGCAACGATCGGGCCGGGACACCTCGCAGGCCTCAGATCAGGCTGCCGCCGGCGAGCCGGTCCTGACCGAGCATGGCCGCGGTGATCAGGGTCACGCCGCGCTCGGTGACATGGAAGCGAGCGGCATCGGCCCGGGGATCGAGCCCGGCGGTGAAGCCGTCGGGGAGCACGCAGTGCTTGTCGACGATCGCCCGGCGCAGCGTCACGCCGCGACCGATGCTGACATTGGGCAGCACCACCGAGTCCTCCACCAGACTGCCCTCGGCCACCCGAACCTTCGAGAACAGGATCGAGCGGCGCACCGTGGCGCCGCTCACGATGCAGCCGCTGGAGACCAGCGAGTCCAGAGACATGCCGCGCCGGCTGGCCTCGTCGAACACGAACTTGGCCGGCGGCAGCTGGCGCTGCAGGCTCAGGATCGGCCACTGGTCATCGTACAGGTTGAGTTCGGGCACCACCTGGGTGAGGTCGAGGTTGGCCTCCCAGTAGGCATCCACGGTGCCGACATCGCGCCAGTAGGGGCGATCGCCCACCATGTTCACGCAGCTGCGCTCGAAGCGATGGGCGTGCACATGATGGCGCGGCACGATCCAGGGCAGCAGGTCGCGGCCGAAGTCGTGGCTGGAACACGGATCGGCCGCGTCGCGGGCAAGCTCGCGGTACAGGAAGGCCGCATCGAAGACATAGATGCCCATGCTGGCCAGCGCCTGACCGGGCTCGCCGGGAATCGGCTCGGGCCGCTCGGGTTTCTCGGCGAAGGCGCACACCCGGCTGTCGGCATCCACCCGCATCACACCGAAGCCGTTGGCCCGCTCGATCGGCACCCGCAGGCAGGCCACGGTGGCCTTCGCGCCGCTCGCCACATGGTCGGCGAGCAGGGTGTAGTAGTCCATCTTGTACACATGATCGCCGGCGAGCACCAGCACATGCTTCGGCTCGGCCTCGCGCACGATGTCGAGATTCTGGTAGACCGCATTGGCGGTGCCGCTGTACCACTGGTCATCGAGCCGCTGCTGGGCCGGCACCACATCGACGAACTCGCCGAGGTTGGCCTCCAGGAAGCCCCAGCCGCGCTCGACATGGCGGATCAGGCTCTGGGCCTTGTATTGCGTGAGCACGCCGATGCGGCGGATGCCGGAGTTCACGCAGTTCGACAGCGGAAAGTCGATGATCGTGAACTTGCCGGCGAAGGGCACGGCCGGCTTGGCGCGCCAGTCGGTGAGCTGATGCAGACGCGAGCCTCGACCGCCGGCCAGCACCACCGCATAGGTGCGCTGCATCAGGTGGCTGAAGGCGCCCGCCACCGGCAGACCTTCACGGGCACGGTAGCCCCCGCGGCGGCCGGCAGCCGAGGGCTCGGGCGGGTGGCGGTGATGGACCTCGGCCGGCGCGACGCAGCTGCGGGCAACGAAGGCGAGCGGATCGGGGTCGGCCAAGCGACTCTCCTGCGGCCGGCATTGACGGGGACCGTCATGCTGACCGCGCACGCCCCACGCGGCATTGAGGGCGCGCAATCGCGCCGGGCGGGCGCTCAGCCGGCGAGGAAGTCCTCGATGAGCGCAGCCAGCCGCTCGGGCTGGTCGTGGTGGATGTTGTGGCCGGCCTCGGGCACATGCGCGATGCGCAGATCGGCATAGGCACCCATGCGCTCGTCGAACTCCTGGGGCCGCGCCTGCAGGCGCGCCCACAGGCCCGACTGCTCGCCATCGATCCACAGCACCGAGGCGGTGGTCTGGCGCCAGCACTCGAGCTGCTCGGCATAGGGCACCGGCAGCGGATTGATGCGCTTGTGGGCAGGGTCGGCGCGGCGGACCACCCCGCCCTCGGGCGCCTCGCGGCCCCAGTGCTCGACCAGGAAGCGGGCGCGCGCCTCGGTAAGACGCGGGTTCTCGGAGCCCATGCGCAGGGCGAACTCCTCGAAGCTGTCGTAGGGCCGCTGCGCGGTGTCCTCGCCGAGCTGCATCAGCCACTTGGCGATGCGCCGCGGCGCGGGATCCTGGCGGCTGGCCGGGGGGCCGAAGCCGTCGACATTGACGAAGCGGGCCACGCGGTGCGGCGCCACGCCGCTGTAGAGCGCGCCGATGTTCGCACCCATGCTGTGACCCACCAGGCGCACCGGCTCCTCGGGGCTGTGGTGCTCGAGCAGGCCGTGAAGATCACCGAGGTAGTCGGGGTACCAGTAGGTGTGGGCGCCGCTCCAGCCCGACAGCCCGTAGCCGCGCCAGTCGGGGGCGATCACGCGCCAGTCGCGCTGCAGGGCATCGACCGTGAACTGCCACGAGGCGGAGACATCCTGGTTGCCATGCAGCAGGAACAGCCGCGGCGCGCCGGCCGGGCCCCACACACGGCAGTGCAGGCGCACGCCGCGGATCTCGATGAATTCGGACTGGCTGGGTTTCAAGGCGGACGGGCCCGGACACGGGCCATGGGCAGGGGGATGGGCCAGAATAGCAACTCCCGCCAGCCACCGCGGCGGCGCGGCGCATGCTTCGAACCGCGGCCGCCGCGGCCCCCTCCGGAGACCGGCATGCAGACCCTGTACCAGGCCTTCGCGCAGGCCGTCACCGACGCGCCGAACGCGCCTTTCCTCGCACAGCCACCGTCCATGGGCGGACGCGTCTGGCGCTACGCGGAGGTTGCCGCCGAGGTCGACCAGCTGAGCGCGCTCTATGCCCGCCGCGGCTGGGGCGCGGGCCACCGCATTGCGCTGGGCGTGGGCAACGTGCCCGAGCACTTCTTCCACTTTCTCGCGCTCAACCGCCTCGGCGCCTCGATCGTGCCGATGAACCCGGATCACCGCGGCGGCGAGATCCGCTATCAGCTCGGCCACTCCGGCGCCGAGCTGGTGGTGGCCAATGCCGAACGCGGTGCGGCCACCCGCGAGGCCCTGGCCGGCACGGCCGGCCCGCCCATCGTGGCCGGCGATCGGCTGGCCGATGACCTGCCCACGGCGCCGCCAGCGCGCCGCGCGGCGGGCGAGCCCTGGCGCGCCGAGACCGCCATCCTGTACACCTCGGGCACCTCGGGTCTGCCCAAGGGCTGCATCCTGACCAACGAGTATGTGCTCACCGCGAGCGCCTGGTACCGCGACAGCGGCGGGCTGCTCGCGCTGCGCGAAGGGCAGGACCGGGTCTTCAACCCGCTGCCGGTGTTCCACATGAACTGCGGCATCAACACCCTCGGGGCGATGATCCTCACCCGCAACTGCCTGATCATCCCCGACCGATTCCACGCCAGCACCTGGTGGGCCGATGTCGGCGGCTCGGGCGCCACCGGCATCCACTACCTCGGGGTCATGCCGCCGGCCCTGATCAAGCATCCGCCCTCCCCGCACGATCGCGCGCATGCGGTGCGCTGGGGCCTTGGCGCGGGCTGCGATCCCACCCTGCACGCCGAATTCGAGGCGCGCTTCGGACTGCCGCTGATCGAGGTCTGGGGCATGACCGAGACCGGCCGATTCCTCGTCAACCACGAGGAGCCGCGTCAGGTCGACACCCGCGCGTTCGGCCGGATGCGCGCGCCGATCGAGACCCGCGTGGTCGACGACCAGGACCGACCGGTGCCCGCCGGCCAGCCCGGCGAGCTGCTGGTGCGCTGCGCCGGCGACGACCCGCGCCGCGGTTTCTTCAGCGGCTATCTCGACGACCCCGAGGCCACCGAGCGCGCCTGGCGCGGCGGCTGGTTCCACACCGGCGACATCGTCAGCGTCGACGACAGCGGCATGCACTACTTCATCGACCGCCGCAAGGACATGATCCGGCGCTCGGGCGAGAACATCTCGGCGGGCGAGGTGGAGGCCGTGCTGGCCGCCCATCCCCTGGTCCACCGCGTGGCGGTGATGGCGGTGCCCGACGAGATGCGCGACGAGGAGGTGCTGGCGGTGGTGGTGCCCGCGCCTGGCGTGAACGGCGACGCGGCCTGCGCACAGACGCTCACCCGGCACTGCCTGGCGGAGCTTGCCTACTACAAGGCTCCGGCCTGGGTGGTGTTCCGCGACGAGCTGCCGGTGACCTCGACCAACAAGCTGCAGAAGCACCGCATCTTCGGCAAGGACGAAGACCCGCGCGCCTCGGCGATCGATTGCCGGGGCATCAAGAAGCGGCCCGGAGCCTGAGTCAGAGCCGCAGCAGCACCGGGGCGAGCGCATCGCCCTGCGGCAGGATGCGGCCGATCAGCGCGGCCTGCGGGGCACCGCCGGCGCGCAGCGCGCGCAGGCAGTCCTCGGCCCGCGCGGCCGGCACGCTCGCGAGCAGGCCGCCTGCGGTCTGGGGATCGAAGAGCAGCCGGTAACGGGGATGCGCGATCGCGGCCTCGGGGTTGCGTACCGCGCGGCGCAGCCGCAGGTTGGCCGGCTGCAGCGAGCTCAGGATGCCGGCCGCGGCGGTCTGCTCGGCACCGGGCAGCACCGGCAGGGCCTCGAGATCGATCTCGGCATCCACGCCCGAGGGTCGGGTCATCTCCACCAGGTGGCCGAGCAGACCGAAGCCGGTGAGATCGGTGCAGGCGGTGGCGCCGTGCTCGCGCAGGCAGCGCGCCGCCTCGCGGTTGGACACGCACATCGAGGCCAGGGCCGCGTCGATCCAGTCGCCGCGGGCCTGGAGCCGGTCGTGCGCGGCGAACAGCGTGCCGGTACCGATCGGCTTGGTCAGCACCAGGACATCGCCCGGCTGCATGCCGCCCTTGCGCAGCACCGTGGAGAGATCGGCGGCCACCAGACCGTTCACGGCGAAGCCCAGCGCCAGCTCACGCCCCTCGCCGGTATGCCCGCCCACCAGCGCGCAACCGGCCTCGTTGAGCACATCGACCGCGCCGGTCATCATCTGGCGCAGCAGATCCTCGGTCTTGCTCTCGAGGCCGGGCGGCACGGTGACGATCGCGGTGGCGCTCTGCGGCTGACCACCCATCGCCCAGATGTCGCCCAGCGCATGGTTGGCCGCCACCTTGCCGAAGAGCCAGGGGTCATCGATGAAGGCGCGGAAGAAGTCCACGGTGTGCACCATGGCCATGCCGGGTGGCACCGCCACCACCGCGGCATCGTCGGGCGCGTTCAGGCCGATGAGCACATCGGCCCGGTCGAGCGGGCGCAGATCGGCGAGCGCCCGCGACAGCACGGTGGCGCCCACCTTGGCGCCGCAGCCGCCGCAACGCATGGCGATCGCCGACAGCGCCTGCGCGGCCTCGTCCTCGCGCAGCGCCAGGCCCGCCCCCGGCGCCACGGCGGCCGCGGCCCCGCCAGGCGCGGCGCTCATCGGCGGGAACTCGCTGAAGCGGGCCATGAAGCGGCGGTCGATCCAGTCCTTCCAGCGCCACACCCAGTCGCCGCGGAAGCCGATCGCGCCGCGCGAGGCGATGGCATGGCGCTCACCGGTACCGATCAGCGCCAGCCAGCGGCGCTGCGGGCGATAGGGCCGCAGCGGCTCGCCGGCAAGCGAGCGGCGCAGATTGGCTGCCAGAGGCTTGCCCTGGCGCACCGCGAAGACCCCGGCCTTCTCGAGCGGGCGGCCCTCGATCGCCGCGATGTCGCCCGCGGCAAACACCTCGGGGTCGGTGATCGACTGCAGGGTAGGCCCGACCCGCAGGCAGCCGTCCTCGTCCAGGGCGAGGCCGGTGCCGCGCAGCCAGGGCGCGCCGCCGGCCCGGGTGACCCACATGATCTCGTCGGCGGGCAGCTCGCTGCCGTCGGCCAGGCAGAGCACGCCGGCGCGCACGGCGCGCACTTCGGCACGCTCGTGCACCACCACACCGCGCTCGCGCAGCAGGCGCGCAAAGCACTCGCGCACCCAGCGGTTGTGGGTGGGCATGAGCCCGCCGCGGCCGGTGACCAGATGGAAGGTCAACGCGCCAGGATCGCGCCCGAGCCCGCGCAGTTCGGCGCCGAGCCGGTGCTGCATGGCGAGCAGCAGCTCGACCCCGCCCGCGCCGCCGCCCACCACCGCCACGCGCCAGTGGCCTTCGCGGGTGCGAACGCGCTCGAGCAGCGCCTGCCAGCGGGCATCGAAGCGGCCGATCGGCTTGACCGGCACGGTGTGCTCGGTGGCGCCGGGCACCGGGTCGGTCTGCGGCGTGGAGCCGATGTTGACCGAGACCCGGTCGTAGGCCAGCGGCGGCCGGTCGCGGCACAGCACCCGATGGTTGGCGCGATCCAGCCCCACCACCTCGTCGCGCAGGAAGCGCGCGCCGGCGAAGCGGGCCAGTCGGGGCAGGTCGATGTGGACCTCGTCTCGCCGGTACCAGCCGGCGACATGGCCCGGCAGCATGCCGGAGTAGGGCGTGAAGCTGTCCTGGCAGACGAGGGTGAGCCGCACGCCGGGCATGGGCCGCATGGCGAACCGGCGCAGCACGCCGACATGGCTGTGACCCCCGCCCACCAGCACGATGTCGCGCAGGATGGGCTGGTCGGCAGGCTGCATGATCGGGAGGTCCTCGGGAGAAGGCGCCGGCACACGACGCGGCCGGCCTGCGGAGGATAGACCAGAACCGGTACGGCCCCGGCCGATGGCGGATCCACGCCAGGCGGGCCCTGCCTATACTCGACCGATGAACGCAACCGATCCGGGCCAACCCGCCGCGCGCCAGTTCGCGCCGGTGCTGCGCGGCATGGCCTGGATGGCCGTCGGCGGCCTCACCCTGTGCACCATGAACGGGGTGATGCGCATCCTCACCCAGCAGCTCGACCCGCTGCAGTCGCAGTTCCTGCGCTATGTGTTCGGGCTGGCGGTGATGCTGCCCATGGTCCTGCGCGACGGGATCGCCGCCTACCGGCCCAACAACCCGCGCGGCCTGTGGTGGCGCGGCGCAGTCCACACCGCAGGCCTGGGCCTGTTCTTCCTGGCCCTGCCGCATCTGCCGCTCGCCGATGTCACGGCCATGCAGTTCACCAGCCCGATCTTCGTGCTGGTCGGCGCGGCCCTGGTGCTGCGCGAGAAGGTGAGCGCCGCACGCTGGCTGGCCGCCGGCGTGGGGCTGGCCGGCGTGCTGATCGTGCTCGGCCCGCACCTCACCGGAGCCGGTTCGGGCTGGTGGAGCCTGGTGATGCTGGCGGCCTCGCCGCTCTTTGCCGCCTCGTTCCTCATCAACAAGGCGCTCACCCGGCACGACTCGCCGAGCGTGATCGTGTTCTGGCAGAACGTGGCGGTGATGCTGCTCACGCTGCCCTTCGCCCTGCCCGGCTGGCGCGATCCCACCGGCCTGCAGTGGGCGCTGTTCCTGCTGTGCGGGCTGCTGGGCACCGTGGCGCACCTGTGCATGACCCGGGCCTTCAGCCTGGGCGACATCTCGGCGCTGCAGCCGATCCGCTTCCTCGACCTGATCTGGGCGGCGTTGCTCGGCCTCGCGCTGTTCGGCGACACGCCTTCGCCCACCGCGCTGCTCGGCGGTGCGGTGATCGTGGCCGCCACCTTCTGGATCGCGCGCCGGGAATCGGCGCGCGGCTGAGCGCCGGGGCTCAGAGCAGCGAAGCCACCCGCGCCAGCCCCTCGTCGGCCACTGGCAGGGGCTGCACCAGCGCCAGCCGGATGAATTCGCGGCCGCTGTTGCTGCCATCGGGCGCGGGCTGCGTGAGGTACTCGCCGGGCAGCACCTTCAGGGCCCGCTCGGCCCACAGCCGCCGGGTGAGCGCGGCGCCGTCAGGCACCCGCAGCCACACGAAGAAGCCACAGGGCGGACGCCGGTAACCGGCGTAGCCGGCGAAATGGCGATCGGCCAGGTCAAAGCGCGCGGCCAGGCGCTCGCGCATCTGCACCACATGGGCGTCGTCGGACCAGAGCGCGGCGGCCGCGGCCTGCAGCGGCGCCGGCGTGCAGGCCGTGCCGTTGAGGCGGACCTTGTTCAGCGCGGCCACCACGCGGGCATCACCGGCGACGAAACCCGAGCGCATGCCCGCCGCGCTCGAACGCTTGGACAGGGAATGCAGCACCAGCACGTTGTCGAGCCAGCCGGCCGAGCCATCGGCCTGGGCCAGCACCTCAAGGGCCCCCACCGGCGGATGCCCGTCGTGCAGTTCGGCATAGCACTCGTCGAACACCACCAGGAAGCCGTGGCGGCGCGCCAGCGCGACCGCCTGGCGCATGCGCTCGGGCGCCAGAACCTGGCCCTCGGGGTTGGAGGGCGAGCAGAGGTAGAGGATGCCGGTGCGGGCCAGGGTGGCCTCGTCGATCGCGTCGAGGTCGATCTCGAAGCGCGGAAATCCGCTCTGCGGCAGGTAGACCGGGGTGGCGCCCGCCATGATCGCGGCCGCGCGGTAGGTCTGATAAAAGGGATTGGGCATCAGCGCCACCGGCTGCGCGCGCGCCTGACCGATCGCCACCGAGGCCGCCAGGAAGAGCGCCTCGCGGGTGCTGGCCACCGAGGACAGCTCCCGGTCGGGCCGCACGCGGCCGCGCGCGCCGGGGTAGCGGCGATCGAGGTAGCCGGCCACCGCCGCCAGGAAGGCCGGCGTGCCCAGCGAGGGCGGATAGCGGTTCCAGTCGTGGGCATTGGCGGCCACGGTCTGCGCGAGCAGCGCCGGCGGCTCGTCCTGCGGCTCGCCCACGTGCATGAGGATGGGCGCGAGCCCTGGCGCGGGCTGCAGATCGGCGATCAGCGCATCGAGGCGGCGGAACGGCGACTCGAACTGGTCGATGCGTTCATTCAGGTGCAGGGTCATGCGGGGATCCTGGGAGCGGGTCAGCACCGGTGCGCGGGCTGATCGGGACCGGATTGAGAAAACACAGGGCGGCCGGCCAGGGCCACGGCGATGATCGCACGGCCTGTTGCCTGCGAGGTGAGTCCATGATCCCGAAAGCCCCGCGGCGGGCGGCGCTGGCCGCCGCGCTGCTGCTGTTGGCCGGCGCGCCGATGGCCGCGCCGGCGCAGCCGGCCGCCGATCGCGGCGCGCTGCTCTACGACACCCACTGCATCGGCTGTCACGGCACGCAGGCGCACTGGCGGGATCGCCGGCTGGTCACCGACTGGCCGAGCCTGAACGCGCAGGTGCGCCGCTGGCAGGAGACGCAGCGGCTGGACTGGACGCCGGCCGACATCGCCGCCGTGGCCGGCTACCTGAACCAGCGCTTCTACCGCTTCAAGCCGGTGGGCGATGCCGGGCCCGCAGCCAGCGCCTGCTCCGCCACGCGATCGGCCAGCGGCTGCCAGACCGAGGGCGGCAGGTCGTGACCCATGCCCTCGATCTCCTGCAGCCGCGCCCCGGGGATGGACGAGGCCAGCGCGCGGCCGTGGGCGGGCGGCAGCAGCGGATCGGCCAGGCCACGCACCACCGTGACCGGCAGGCGCAGCCCTGAGAGCGCCGGCGTGCGGTCGCCACCGGCCATGATCGCGGCGAGCTGCCGGGCCGTGCCCTCGGGTCGCCAGGCGCGACCGGCGGCCGCCCCGATACGCTGACGCAGGCCTTCGGCATCGCGCGCGGTCTCGGCACTGCCCAGCAGGGTGAGCAGACCGGCCAGATGCGCGACCAGCGCCGGCAGATCGCGGGGGTCGGGCCGGTGCGCGCCGGCGGCATCGGCCGGCAGGCGACGCACGGCGGGCGGGCGGGCAAGCATCGCGGCACGCACCCTGCCGCTCGGCCCGGGCAGGCCGCGCGCACCCGGCGTGGACATCACCAGCGTGAGGCCGCGCACGCGCTGCGGCACACGCAGCGCGGCCACCTGGGCGATCATGCCGCCCATCGAGGCACCCACCAGGTGCGCCGCGGGCAGGCCCAGCGCATCGAGCACGCCGACCGCATCATCGGCCATGTCCTGCAGGGTGTAGGGCGAACGCACCGGCAGGCGCAGCGAGTGGCGCAGGCCCAGCCAGGCGAGGTTGGGCAGGCCATGGGCCGCGAAGTCGGCCGACAGGCCGGCATCGCGGTTGTCGATGCGGATCACCCGCAGGCCCTGGCGCACCAGCATCGCCACGAAGGGCTCGGGCCAGGCCACCAGCTGCATGCCCAGCCCCATCAGCAGCAGCACTGGCGTACCGCCGGGCGGGCCCTGGTCGTCGACCTCGATCGGGATGCCGTTGGCGATCAGGCGCATGGCGACCGTCGGCTCAGATGAAGCGCACCGGCTGCTCTGCCGGCAGGGTACGGGCGCGCAGCTGGCCGCAGCCGCCGTCCACGCTCTGGCCGGCCGACTGGCGCAGCTTGGTCAGCACGCCGCGCCGGTGCAGGGCGAGGGCCATGGCCTGGGCACGGGCGGGGTCGGGCCGCTGCCAGGGCAGGCCTTCGACCGCGTTCCAGGGAATGAGGTTCATCACCGCGTACTGGCCGGCGAGCAGCGCGGCGATCGCCTCGACCTCGTCGTCGCCGTCGTTCACGCCGGCGAGCAGCGTCCACTGGTACTGCACCGGGTAGCCGGTGAGCCGGCCGTAGGCCTGGGCGAGCGAGACCAGCTCGACCGGATCAATCACTGGCGCACGGGGCAGCAGCCGGGCACGCAGCTCGGCCCGGGTGGTGTGCAGCGAGAGCGCCAGCGCCGGCCGCACCGGCCCCTGGGGCAGGCGCTCGAAGGCCCGGCGATCGCCCACCGTGGAGAAGACCAGGTTCTTGTGGCCGATGCCGCCGTCGGTGCCGAGCAGGGCGATCGCCTCGAGCACCGCGTCGAGGTTGTGGGCCGGCTCGCCCATGCCCATGAACACCACCTTGCGCACCGGCCGCAGCGCGCGCGCCAGGGCCACCTGGGCCACGATCTCGGCGCTGCCGAGCTGGCGCAGCAGGCCTTCGCGGCCGGTCTGGCAGAACACGCAGCCCACCGCGCAGCCCACCTGGGTGGACACGCACAGGCCACCACGCGGCAGCAGCACGCTCTCGACGGTCTGGCCGTCGGCCAGCGCCACCAGCAGGCGCTCGGAACCATCCTCGGCCGGATGACGCGACACCAGCCGCGCCAGCGCGGCCAGGTCTTCGCGCAGTGCCGGCAGGGCCTCGCGCATGGCCAGCGGCAGCCACTGCGCCGGACGGCGCGGACCATGATCGGGCGGCAGGGCCTGCGACCAGCCCTGCAGCGCCCAGCGCTGGTGGGCTGCATTCGCGCCACAGGCGCGCAGGCGGTCACGGATCGACTCGATTCGCATGGCCGGGCCGATTATAGTGAGCGGCGGGCACGCCCCCTGCATGCCCTTCCCGGCCCCTCAACCCGCCCCCAGGAAAGCCTCGCCATGCGTCGCCTCTCACGGATTCTCCTTGCCGCGCTGCTCGTCACCAGCCTGTCAGGCTGCGGCCTGCTGGCCGCGCCCTGCCGGGTCGCCTCGGCGGTGATCAAGATCGTCCCGGTGGTCGGCCATGCAGCCGCGCTGCCCACCGACGCCTGCGCCGCCGCCCTCGATCCCTGAGTCGGCGTGACGGCGCTGACGAACCAGGCCTGAACCGGCCGCCGCGCCCGTGTCGATCCTGCACCGGCTGCCCGGGCTGCTGATGCTCGCCGGGCTGCTGGCGGTTGGCGGCTCGCTGCACATGCGCGACCGTCTGCCCGAACCCGCCAGGCTGCTGCCCGAGATCCACGCCGAGCCCCTCCAGGAGGCCGAGCAGCGCCAGCCCTTCCGCCACCGGGTGGGCGAGATCGAGTACACCGTGAAGCCCCTGTTCCGCTACCGGCTCAGCGGCCTGGTGGTCAGCCGCCACGATGCCGGCGTGTGGTGGGACATCGTCCATCGCAAGGACTGGCGTGACCACCTCAATGTGGTCGACCTGTGCGTGATCTGGGGCCCCAATGCCCGCACCGGCGCCTATCAGGGCCTGCGCTTCTGGAGCGAGATCTTCACCTGCAACGCCGCCACCGACTCGGGCGAGGCCTGGGAACGCTTCGACCCGAACGCGCTCTCGAACAACCATCTGCTGGCGAGCGACCCGCGGCTGGTGCGCTTGCTGCGCTCGGTGCGTCCGGGCGATCAGGTCCGGGTGGAGGGCTACCTGGCCGAGTACTCGCATCAGCACGGCCGTTCCTTCCGGCGCGGCACCTCCACGGTGCGCACCGACCGCGGCGATGGCGCCTGCGAGACCATCTGGGTCACCGAGGCCCAGGTGCTGCGCACGGCCAACCGCGGCTGGCGCCTGCTCATGCCGATCGGCCTGGGCGCGATCGCGCTCTCGGTGCTGCTCTGGTGGTTCGTGCCGCTGCCGCGACTGAGCGACTGAGCGACTGAGCGGCTCAGGCGCCATCGACGCGTCCCTCGGAACGCCGCCGGTTTCACCCTTCGCACTCTTTGCGGCCCCGGCGCGCCCCTATGGCAGACTGGCCCTGATCACAACCCGGAATTTCATCCTAGGAGACAGGGCATGAGCTGGCAGCCGGAGCTGGACGAACTCGAGCGCCGCAAGGCGTTCGCCCGCGAGATGGGCGGCGCCGACAAGGTCAAGCGGCAGCACGATGGCGGCCGGCTCACGGTTCGCGAACGCATCGACGGCATGCTCGACACCGGCAGCTTCATCGAGGTCGGCTCCATCTCCGGCATCGGCGAGTACGACGAGAAGGGCGCGCTGCGACACCTCACGCCGGCCAACTGCGTGTTCGGCCGCGGCAAGGTCGACGGCCGACCGGTGGTGATCGTGGGCGACGACTTCACGGTGCGCGGCGGCTCGGCCGACGCCTCGATCAGCGCCAAGCCGCTGATGGCCGAGGAGATGGCCGCCGAGTTCCGCATGCCCATCATCCGCATCATCGAGGGCTCGGGCGGCGGCGGCTCGGTGAAGACCATCGAGACCAAGGGCGCCTCCAACCTGCCCGGCGGGGTCGGCGGCACGCGCGGCTTCTACCACATGACCGCCAACCTCGCGCAGGTGCCGGTGGTGGGTCTGGGCCTGGGCTCGGTGGCCGGGCTGGGCGCGGCGCGGCTCGCCTCCAGCCACTTCTCGATCATGACCCGCGATTCGGCCATGTTCGTGGCCGGCCCGCCGCTGGTGGCCCGTCTGGGCCAGCCGCTCAGCAAGCAGGAGCTCGGCGGCGCCGAGCTGCAGGCGCGCGCCGGCGGCATCGACAACATCGCCGAGACCGAGCAGGAGGCCTTCGAGCAGGCCCGCCGCTTCCTGTCCTACCTGCCCTCGTCGGTGCACGGCCTGCCGCCGATCACCGACTGCAGCGACGACCCCGAGCGTGCCGACGACTGGCTGCTCTCGGCCATTCCGCGCAACCGGCGGCAGATCTACAAGATGCGGCCGATCATCGAGTCGGTGGTCGACAAGGGCTCGTTCTTCGAGATGGGCCGGCAGTTCGGCCGCTCGATCATCGCCGGCCTGGCGCGGCTGGGCGGCCACCCGGTGATGCTGCTGGCCAGCGACCCCTACCACTACGGCGGGAGCTGGAATGCCGAGACCTGCCAGAAGGTGGTGCGCTTCGTCGACCTCGCCGAGACCTTCCACCTGCCGGTGGTCTACCTCATGGACTGCCCGGGCTTCCTGATCGGCCTCGATGCCGAGAAGACCGCCACCATTCGCCACGGCGTGCGCGCCATGGCTGCCATGAACCAGACCACCGTGCCCTGGTGCACGATGATCGTGCGCAACGCCTTCGGGGTGGCCGGCGCTGCCCACCAGCCCGGCGCGCGCCTGTCGCTGCGCTACGGCTGGCTCTCGGCCTACTGGGGCTCGCTGCCCCTGGAAGGCGGCATCGAGGCGGCCTACCGTGCCGACATCGAGGCCGCGCCCGACCCCAAGGCCAAGCTCGCCGAGATCGAGGAGCGGCTGAACGCGCTGCGCTCGCCCTTCCGCTCGGCCGAGAAGTTCTGGGTCGAGGAGATCATCGACCCGCGCAAGACCCGGTCGCTGCTGTGCGAGTTCGCGCGGCTGGCCGAGCCGGCACGCGTGCCCGGCCGCAACGGCAATGCCATGCGGCCCTGAGTCCCGTCACCGTTCCCCGAGTCCGCACCACCACCGAACCCTTCAGGAGCAAGCACCATGGCCCATGATCTCGTCATCCGAGGCGGCAGTCTGGTCGACGGCACCGGCAGCGAAGCCGTGCCCGGCGACATCGGCATCGACAACGGCGTCATCACCGCGATCGGCAAGGTCGACGGCAAGGGCCGTCGCGAAATCGATGCCGATGGCATGACCGTCACGCCCGGCTTCATCGACATCCACACCCACCTTGACGCCCAGATCGGCTGGGACCCCGACTGCACGCCGGTGAGCTGGCATGGCGTGACCACCGCGCTGCTGGGCAACTGCGGCGTGACCTTCGCGCCCTGCAAGCCCACCGACCGTGAGCTGCTCGCCGGCATGATGGAGACCGTCGAGGACATTCCGCGCAACGCCATCCTCACCGGCCTGCCCTGGAGCTGGGAAGACTACGGCGGCTACCTCGACGCGGTCGAGAAGATCCGCCCCGGCATCAACATCGCCGGCCTGGTCGGGCACAGCGCCGTGCGCTTCTATGTCATGGGCGAGCGCGCGGTCGAGGAGCAGGCCACGCCGGAAGAACTGCAGCGCATGGCCGAGGTGGTGGGCCGCTCGATCGACGCCGGCGCGGCCGGCTTCTCGATCAACCGCTTCGCGATGCACACCCTGCCCGATGGCCGCGCGATCCCGGGCACCTTCGCCGACGAGAGCGAGATCATCGCCATCTCGCGCGAGGTGGCGCGCCGCAACGGCCTGGTGCAGGCGGTGGGCGCCGAGCTCAGCCTGCTGCAGAACATCTCCGACGCCGCCCGCGCGCGCGTGCTGTGCAGCTACGGCGCCGGCCGCGGCGACCTCGCCGGCGCCACCGAGCGGCGCAACGCCCTCGAGGCGATCTGCGAGGGCCGCGACATCACCGCCATCACCCAGGTGCGCAGCTCCGGGATGATCTACGGCCTTCAGGCGGCGCTGCCGGTGCGCGGCCCCACCTGGGGCCGGGTGCAGAAGCTGCCCACGCTGGCCGAGCGGGTGGCGGCGCTGCGCGATCCCGAGACCTTCGCGGCCATGGTCGAGGAGGGCAAGGCCGGTGGCTTCAAGGCCAACCTCGGCACGCCGGTGGAAGACATGTACTACATGGGCGACGCCGACACGCCGGCCTACGCGGCCGACGCCTCGATGAGCGTGGTCAACATGGCGCGCGAGCGCGGCGAGCACTGGACCGAGACCTTCCTGCGTCTGTCCCGCGACAGCCACGGCAAGGCGCTGTTCACCCTGCGCATGTTCAACCCCAACCTCACCGGCCTGGAGCACATGTTCCGCAGCCGCCACTGCTTCCCCAGCCTGGGCGATGCCGGCGCGCATGTCTCGCAGGTGATGGACGCCGGCTGGGCCACCTTCATGCTGTCGTACTGGGTGCGCGAGCGCGGCTTCTTCAGCATGGGCGAGGCGGTCGAGCGCATGACCTCGCGGCCCGCACGGGTGCTCGGCCTGAGCGACCGCGGCGTGCTCGCGGTCGGCAAGCGCGCCGACATCAATGTGTTCGACGCGGCGCGGGTGGCCGAGCGCCATCCCGAGATCGTCAACGATCTGCCCGGCGGGGCGCGCCGCTTCAACCAGCGCGCGGTGGGCTACCGGGCCACGATCGTCAACGGCGAGGTCAATGTGCTGAACGACGAGCACACCGGCGCGCGTGCCGGCCGCGTGCTGCGGCACGGCCGCTGAGCGTCGTCAGCGGGGCCGGCCGCCGCGCCGGCTCAGGCAGCGAGCGGCTCCTCGCCCTTGATGGTGGTGCGGTGCATCTCGCGGCGGTGGCCGTGGTAGTCGTTGACCGCCATGTGCTGCACCGCGCGATTGTCCCAGATGGTGAGCATGCCGGGACGCCAGACCACCCGGATGATGAACTCCGGGCGGATGGAGTGCTCGTGCAGGTAATCGAGCAGCCCGGCGCTCTCGGCCTCGGTCATGTCCTCGAGGCGGATGGTGTAGCCCCGGTTGGCGAACAGCGCGGTGCGGCCGGTCTCGCCGTGGCGCCGGGCGATGGGATGGGCACGCTCGGCGAGCGCCTCCTCGCCGGTGCGGATCTTCATCGATCGCAGGATGCCCTGGCGGAACACGCTCTGCGGGCCGTAGGGGCGACGCGCGCTGTGCATGCCGCGCAGACCCGAGAGCATGCGCTGCATGCCGGCCGAGAGCGACTCCCAGGCCAGGTACTGGTTGGCGAACAGCGTGTCGCCGCCCACCGGCGGCAGTTCGCGCGCATGCAGCAGCGTGAAGCTCGGCGGGGTGTCCTGGAAGCTCCAGTCGCTGTGCCAGTTGCCGCCGAAGTTGAAGCGGGTGGTCTCGTCGGCCTCCTTGACCACCGCGATCACGTTCGGGTGCGTCTCGGAGCCCTCGACGAAGGGCTCGATGCCGAAGGGCCCGAGGCGGGCGCTGAACGCAGCCAGCGCCGAGTCGTCGAGCGGCTGGTCGGGGATGGTGACCACCAGGTTCTCGAGCATCGCGCGACGGATCTCCGCCATGGTCTCGTCATCGACGCCAGCGGCAAGGTTGACGCCGGTGATCTCGCCACCGCCGGCGCCGCACATCTGCCTGACCTGGATTCGACGATAGCTCATGGGGTTCTCCTGAAGGTGCGGTGAGCGTCGATGCTAACGACGAATGCCGCCGCGGGAACGGGTGCCGGTGCCGAAGCGGAACGCTGCGCCGCGCGGCGCAGCGGCTGCTGCCCCGCCCGCCGTGGACGGCCGCGGGCGCATGCCGCATCCTTGCGCCCTTCCCTCCCTTCACCGGCGCCGCCCCCGCGACGCACCCTGTCAGCGAGATCCGCCATGAGCCAGCCCCCGCCCACCACCGCCATCTGCCATGCCACGCCCGAGGCGATCTTCGTGCGCGGCGCCAACCTGGTCGACGAGCTCATCGGGCAGGTGAGCTTCACCGAGATGATCCTGTTCCAGATGCTCGGGCAGCGGCCCACGCGGACCCAGACCGTGCTGCTCGACGCCGTGCTGGTGACGCTGATGGAGCACGGCCTCACGCCGAGCGCGATCGCCACGCGGCTGATCTACGACTCGGCGCCCGAGGCGCTGCAATCGGCGGTGGCTGCCGGCGTGCTGGGCGTGGGCAGCACCTTCATCGGCACCATGGAGGGCTGCTCGGCCCTGATCGCCGAGATGCTGGAGGCCCCCGAGGGCGTGCCCACGCGGGCTGCCGCCATCGCCGACCGGCTGCGCGCCGAGCGCAAGCCGGCGCATGGCTTTGGCCACCCGCACCACAAGCCCGACGACCCGCGCTCACCGCGACTGTTCGAGGTGGCCCTGCGCGAAGGCGTGCCGGGCCGGCACATCGCCGCGCTGCAGACCCTCTCGCGCGAGATCGACCGCGCCTTCGGCCGGCACCTCACCATCAACGCCACCGGCGCGATCGCGGCGGTGCTGGGCGAGATCGGCATCCCGCAACCGGTGATGCGCGGCATCGCGGTGATCAGCCGCGCCGCCGGGCTGGTGGGCCACATCTGGGAGGAGCGCCAGCGTCCCAGCGCGCGCTGGATCTGGAACACCGTGGAGCACGGCATCGCCTACGACGGAGACGCGGCATGAGCGCGACCGCCCGCCTCACGCGACGCCGTCAGCTGCTCGCCGCCACCGCGGCGGCCGCGTTCGCGCCGCTGACCGCGCCGGCGCGCGCCCAGACCTTCCCGAGCCGCGGCGTGAAGATCATCGTGCCGCAGACCCCGGGCGGCGCCTCCGACACGCTGGCGCGCATCGTCGGCCAGCGTCTGGCCGAGCTCTGGAAGCAGCCGGTGGTGGTCGAGAACCGGCCCGGTGCCGGCGGCAACATCGGCATGGAAGCGGTGGCGCGTTCACCGGCCGACGGCCACACCCTGCTGATGAGCTATGTGGGCACCCATGCCATCAACGGCGCGCTCTACCGCAACCTGCCCTTCGATCCGGAGCGTGACTTCGCCGCGGTGGCCACCATCGCCACGGTGCCGTTCGTGATGGCGGTCAACGCGAAGACGGGGCCGCGCAGCGTGGCCGACTTCACCGCACAGGCCCGCGCCCGCCGCCTGACCTTCGGCTCGGCCGGCAACGGCTCGGTCAACCATCTTCTGGGCGAGATGTTCAACGCCGCCGCAGGCGTTCGGGTCGACCATGTGCCCTACCGCGGCGCGGCGCCGGCGCTCAACGACCTGATCGGCGGCCAGATCGATGTGGTGTTCACCAGCCTGCCCTCGGTGGCCGGCTTCATCGCCAACGGCACGATCCGGCCGCTGGCGGTCACCAGCCCGAAGCGCTCACCGGCTTTCCGCGACATCCCCACCATCGCCGAGTCGGGCATCGCGGGCTTCGAGGTCACGCCCTGGTTCGGGCTGTTCGCGCCCGCCGGCACGCCCGCGGCGGTGGTGAGGCAGATCAATGCCGATGTCGCCGAGGCGGTGCGCACGCCCGAGGTGGCCGAGAAGGTGGCCAAGGCCGGCGCCGATGCCTTCCTGATCCCGCCCGAGGAATTCGCCGGGCTGCTGCGCGCCGACATCGCGAAGTGGGCAAAGGTGGTGCGCGACGCAGGCGCCAAGCTGGACTGAGTCAGCGGCACCCCCCGGGGGGTCGCCGCCTGCTGGCCGTCGGCGAGCATGAACTCCTGGGCGGCGGCCGCGGCGGCAAGCCGCTGGTCGCAGGTGGCAAGGACAGGCAGCAGCGCCCGATCGAGCACCCCTGGCGAGCGTTCGACCAGATTCACCCGCGCGGTCAACTCGCGCGCCTGCCGGGCGTGGCTGGCGCCAGCGCCGCGTTTCAGACCTCGCGCATCCCGCGCAGCCGGGCCGCCACCAGCGCCTGCATGCGGCGCAGGTAGCGGTCGGACAGGCCGTGGGCCTCGGCCATCTCCCAGGTGTTGAGCAGGTACTCCGCCGCCGACCCCGCGTAGCCGCAGGCGCGGGCCATGTAGTCGGCCACCTGCTCGTCGGGCAGACGCCCGGCATAGCGCAAGCCCTCGCGGCGCACCACGAAGGCCAGCGCGGTCACCGGTCCGGCGGGCGTGGCCGCGCGCACCCAGCGGGCGTGGTACCCGCGGCCGATCATCTCGCGCTGCCAGAGGCGCTCGAGCAGGCTGGCCACGCCACGCGCCGGCAACCGCAGCACCATGCCCTGGCAGCAGCCACCACGGTCGAGGCCGAGCATGAGGTTGGGCCGTTCGCGGGTGGCACGGTGCCGCCACTGCCACAGGCAGAAGCGACGATGCCAGCCGTGCAGCATGGCAAGCCGCTTCTCGACCACCGGCACCTCGGGCTTCCACATCAGCGAGCCGTAGGCGAAGACCCACACCGGGCCACCGGCCGGCCGCGAGCGCTGGCAGGCCCGCAGCGACTCGGCAAGCTCCTGCGGCGTGGCCAGTTCCACCGCCTCGCCCTGGTCATCGACCGGACCGGGATGCACCGCCTGCACCAGCTCGCGGGTGAGGCGGGTCATGGCGCGCTCCGCCAGGCCGCGCGCAGCAGTTCATGGAAGTGCCACACGCCCTGCTCCTGCGCCGGGTTCAGTCGCCCGGGCGGCCACGAGCCGCTGGCCATGCCGCGCTGGACCGCAGCGCAGATGGCCGCGTCCTCGGCCTGCACGGTGTCGCTGAAGGCGAGGTCGGCCGCCACGCGCTGCGGGTCGGCCTGACCGGGCAGGTAGGCGTAATCGAAGACCACCGTGCAGCGGCCCGGACCGTCGGGCAGCACCCGGTTGGTCTGCAGTCGGCCGGGCAGCAGGTTGATCATGGTGTTGGGATAGATGAACCAGTAGAGCGCCTCGCCCGAGCCGTAAAGCGCATCGGCACTGTCGAGCGGGCTGGCCTGCAGGCTGTGCCAGCGCGACAGCGTGGTGGCGTAGGCCTGGGCATCGAGCAGGCCGCTCAGCCCAGGGTGGACGCAGCGCACATGGTAGCCCTCGAGGTAGTTGTCGACATAGAGCTTCCAGTCGCAGTCCACCCGATAGACCACCCGGCGCTCGGGACGCATCGCGGCCAGCGACACGCCGCCCAGCCGCGCATCGATGCCCTCGACCACCTCGGCGAATGCCGGCGCAGCCGCATCAAGGCAGACGAAGACCAGACCCTGCCAGCAGGCCAGCCGGGCTTGCGGCAGGCAGATCTCGCGCGGATCGAAGCCCGGCACACGGGCCATGCCGGGGGCGCCGAGCAGACGGCCATCGAGGGCATAGGTCCAGCCATGGTAGCGGCAGCTCAGGCGCTCAAGACCGCTGCCGGCGCAGGCTGCCAGCGGCCCGGCGCGATGGCGGCAGACATTGTGGAGCGCGCGCAGCACGCCCTCGCGGTCACGCACCAGCACCAGGGGCACACCGGCGACCTCGGCCAGGGTGTGGTCGCCCGGGCAGGCGAGCTCGGACTCGCGGGCCGCCAGTTGCCAGCCGCGGGCCAGCACCGCAACGCGATCACGCTCACCGGCCTGCGGATCGGTGTAGCAGCGGGCCGGCAGGGCACAGGCCTGCGCGAGCGGCTGGGGCGCAAGCCAGTCGGGCGTGGCCGGCGGCGGGGCGGGCGTCACTGCGCAGCCGCCCCGGCACCGGTCATGGCCTGAGCTTCGCGGCGCAGCAGCGCTGCCTTGCGGGCCAGGCCCCAGCGGTAGCCGGCCAGCGAGCCGTCGCTGCGCACCACCCGGTGACAGGGCACCCAGACCGCCAGCGGGTTGGCCGCGCAGGCGCTGGCCACCGCCCGCACCGCCAGTGGCAGACCCAGACCCTGCGCCAGGCGGGTGTAGGTGGTGGGCGCGCCGGGCGGCAGCGCGAGCAGCGCCTGCCAGACCCGCTGCCGGAAGGCACTGCCGGGCGTGTCCCGAGGCAGGTCGGCGAGCAGGGCCTGTGCGCTGGCCGGCTGCTCGAGCGCGGCGGTCACCCGCGCGAGCAGCGCCCGGTCAGTGGCATCGTCGGCGATCTGGAGCGCCGCGGACGGCCAGCGCCCGCGCAGCTCGTCGAGCAGTTCCTCGTGGCCATCGGCCAGCGCGATGGCCCTCACGCCGGCACGGCTGGAGGCGACCAGCACCCTGCCCAGCGAGCACTCGCCGAGCACGCAGCGAAGGCGCAGGGCCGGCAGCAAGGGCGCGGCTCAGGCCTCCACCCGGGCGAGCGCCTGGGCGAAGTCCGCCTGGAGGTCGTCGTAATCTTCGATGCCCACCGACAGCCGGATCAGCGATTCGGCGATGCCCATCTTGGCGCGCTGCGCCGCTCCCATCTCGAAGAAGATGGTGTGGGACACCGGGATCGACAGGGTGCGGGTGTCGCCGAGGTGGCTGGACTTGATCACCACCTGCAGCGCGTCGAGAAAATCGAAGCAGTCGATGCCCTGGCGCAGCTCGAAGGAGAGCAGCCCGCCGAAGCGGCGGAACAGCGCCGCCGCCCGCGCGTGCTGGGGGTGTCCCGGCAGACCGGGGTAGGCCACGCGGGCCACGCCGGGCTGCGCCTGCAGCCAGGTGGCCAGGCGCATGGCATTGTCGCAGGCACGGTCCATGCGCAGCGCAAGGGTCTCGGCACCCACCGCCAGCCGGTGCGCGTGCTCGGCCGAGAGCGTGGCGCCGAAGTCGCGCAGGCCCTTCTTGCGGATCTGCTGCAGGCCCCAGTTGGCGGGGTTGCCCTTGCGATAGGGCGCGGCGATGTTCGGGTACACGGACCAGTCGAACAGACCGGTGTCGGACACCGAGCCGCCCAGGGCGTTGCCGTGCCCGCCGATCCACTTGGTGAGCGAGTTGACCGAGAGCGAGGCCTTGACGCTGCGCGGCAGGAACAGC
Source organism: Quisquiliibacterium sp. (assembly GCF_982640115.1). Taxonomy (NCBI): domain Bacteria; kingdom Pseudomonadati; phylum Pseudomonadota; class Betaproteobacteria; order Burkholderiales; family Burkholderiaceae; genus Quisquiliibacterium; species Quisquiliibacterium sp. The sequence continues at coordinate 50,995 of NZ_CEXFHW010000005.1, forward strand.
CAGGGCGAGGTCATGGTGTTGTCGACCACGTAGAGCACGCCGCGCTGCGCGCAGAGCTCGCCGATGCCGGCGAGGTCGGCCACCTGGGTGGCCGGGTTCGCGATGGTCTCGACGAACACCAGGCGGGTGTTCGGCTGCAGGGCCTGCTCGACCGCATCGGCATCGGTGGCATCGACGAGGCTCACCGCCACCCCGATCGCCGATAGCGTCTGCAGCAGGCTGTTGGTGTTGCCGAACAGGTACTGGCTGGAGACCACATGGTCGCCCGCGCGCAGCAGCGCGACCATCATGGAACCGATGGCGGCCATGCCGGTGGAGAAGCACACCGTGCCCTGGGCCTGCTCCATGAGCGAGACCTTGGCCTCGAGAGCCGAGGTGGTGGGGTTGCCCTGCCGGCCGTAGACATGGCCGGCCTTCTCGCCCTGGAAGACGGCGGCCAGGTCGCGCGATGCGGCGTAGCCGAAGGCGACCGCGGCGTGCATCGGCTTGTGGACCGAGCCATGCTCGATCGGCGACTGCCGATCGGCATGCAGCACGGTGGTGGTCAATCCCCTGGTCAAGGCGAGCGCTCCGGTGGCAAAACCCGCAATGGAACCACAAGCGGACGCAGCCGTCACCTGTCGGGCGGGCGCCCGGGCGCTGCCGGCGTGCCAGGCTGTGCCGCGCAGGCGCGACGCCAGCCGGCCACCGGCGCGATCAGTCGATCTTCACGCCGAGCGCCTCGGTCATGCGGATCCAGAGCGGACTCTCCTCGCGCCACTTGCGCTGCATGTCGGCGGCCGTGGTCGGCTTGGCATCGATGGCGAATGCCTCCCGCAGCGCCAGGCCCTTGGGCGTGTCGCCGGCCTCCACACAGAGATCGCCGAGGCGCTTGACGATCTCGGGCGGCGTGGCCGCGGGCGCGAGCATGACCAGCCCGCCATCGAGCCGGAAGATCGGCGCGTCGTAGCCCATGGAGATCATGGAGCGGATGTTGGGCAGCTTGGGATTGCGCTCGGCGCCGATCGAGGCCAGGACCTTGACGGTGCCACGCGCCAGGTGCGGCGCCATGGCCACATAGCTGCCCACCCCCACCTGGACCACGCCACCGGCGACATCCAGCCACATCGGACCCTCGCCCTTGTACTGCACCACATTGATGTTCAGCCCATGCTTGGCGTTGAACTCGGTGGCGACCATGTGCGGCACCGAACCCACGTTGTAGCTGGCCATGGCGACCGGACGGGTCCTGGCGTAGTCGAGCAGCTCGCGCACCGAATTCACCGGCAGCGATGTCGGCACCGCGATCAGCAGCGGTCCGACCGGCAGGCCCGACACGGAGATGAAGTCCCTGTCGGCATCGAAGGGCAGCTTTCGGTAGAGAGCCCGGCTGCCCCATACCGACGTGAAGGTGGTGACGCCGATGGTGTGGCCGTCGGCCGGCGAGCGGGCGAGCGCCTCGAGGGCAATGAAGCCGCTCGCACCCGGGCGGTTCTCGACCACCACCGGCACCCCGAGCTTCTGGCCCATGTGATCACCGATCATGCGGGCATAGGGGTCGCTGGTGCCGCCGGGCGGAAAGCCCACCAGGATGCGGACCGGCTTGCTGGGCCAGGCCTGCGCCCGGGCCGCGGGCAGACCCGCGGCGGCAAGGCCGGACACGGTGGCGGCGCGAAGCAGGCGGCGCCGGGAAAGATCGCGAGTCATGCGTGGCTCCTGAGTGTTCCGGGCTGCGAAGGCCGGGCTGCGAATGCGTCATGATCATGGCATGCATGCCGGAGCCCGGACACCGCGCCGCGCACTTTCCGGCACCGGCAGACCCACTGGCGCGAGGGCCGGCGTATCCCGGTTCGGTGCGCCTGGGCTACCCTTTCGATGCCGCCGCCCCCGGAGCCTCGCCATGTCCGACAGCACCCTGCGCATCACGCCCTTCTCCACCGCCCTGGGCGCCGAGATCGATGGCGTCGACCTCACCGGGCCGCTCACCGATGACGCCTTCGCGCGCAT